>DASVTM010000366.1:0-3831 GCA_036387575.1 Brevundimonas sp. | reverse complement strand
GACCATGAACCGCACCGCAGGCTCCGCCCGACGATGCCAGCCGGTCGACAACGCGGCGGGCAGCAGCAGGGTCGCGGGGAACAGCAGCAGCGGCGCGAGGACCGCGTACATGCCGATGAAGCCGCCATGGCTCTCGGCCGCGCCGGTGATCTTGCCGCCGAGATCGTTGCCCACGGCCTCGCGCCAGAAGCCGCCATCGGTGGCGATGGTGATGGCGATGGCCCACGGCCCGACCAGCAGGGCGACCAGCGGCAGGCCCCAGCCCCAGCCCAGCCGCTTCATCCACTTGATGTCTCTATCCCATATCGACAGGGCGATCATGGCCGGGACCACGACGATCAGCCCGATCGGCCCCTTGATCAGGATCGACAGGCCGAGCCCGAGCCAGAACAGGAATTTGTGCGGTCGTCTTGGGACCTCGCCGGCCCGCACCGCCATATAGATCCGCGCCAGCGCCGCCATGGCCAGGGTGACACAGCCGCAGAGAACAGCGTCGGTCTTGGCGATCCCTCCCTCGGCCGAAAGCAGGAAGGTGGTCCCGAGGATGGCGCCGGCCAGAAAGCCGGCTCTCTGGCCGAACAGCGCCGCACCGGCCCACGCGACCGCAAGCGCCGCCACCATCGCGCCGAACAGGGACGGCAGGCGATAGGGGGCGATGTCGCGGTTCTCGACCTTGGACGTCAGGGCGACTGCGGCGGCCTGCATCCAGTAGATGCCGACGGGCTTCTTCCAGCGCGGCTCGTTCTGGAAGCGAATGTCGACGTAGTCGCGGCTTTCCAGCATCTGCGAGGTGGCCTGGGCGTAGCGGCTCTCGTCGCGATCCAGCGGCGGCAGCAGCAACAGTCCGGGCAAGCCGGCGACAAGGGTCAGTAGCGCCGCCAGCAGGGGGCCGCGCCAGCCGGCGATATAGCGATCCAGGTTCGGGCGCGTCATGTGACTGTCGTAGCACGTGTTCGCGCGCTCGTGTCAGGCCCCTCTTTAACCTTGCTGAGCAACGGGCTGACGGCGCGTGCCACACACCCTCGCTTGAGACGACGGGCTCGGCTAAACAGCGGCGATGAGCCAGACCTCGATCTCCGATGACACCCCCCAGATCTCTGTCGTCGTTCCGGTGCATGACGAGGCGGGCGCCGTCGGGCAACTGGCGCGCGACATCGCCGCCGCCTTTGCGGGCCGGTCCTACGAGATGATCTTCGTCGACGACGCCAGCCGCGACACGACGCTGGCCGAGCTGCGCGCCCTGATGGTCGAACTGCCCGCGCTGCGCGTCCTGGCCCATGCCTCCAACGCGGGTCAGAGCCGGGCCGTGCGCACGGGCGTCCTTGCGGCGCGCGGAGCCGTCATCGTGACGCTGGACGGCGACGGCCAGAATCCGCCGCACGACGCCCCGCGCCTCGCCGACGCCCTGATCGCAGCGCCCGCCAACGTCGGTCTGGTGGGCGGCGTGCGTGCTCGGCGTCAGGATTCGGGTGCCAAACGCCAGGCCTCTCTGTGGGCCAACCGCATTCGCAGGAAGCTGCTTAACGACGACGCCGACGACACGGGATGCGGGCTCAAGGCCTTCCGCCGCGATCTGTTTCTGCGCCTTCCCTATTTCGATCACATCCACCGCTATCTGCCGGCCCTGATGATCCGCGAGGGATTCGAAAACCGCTATCTTGAGGTCGACCACCGCCACCGCGAGACCGGCTATTCGAAATACACCAACTGGGGGCGGCTGATGGCCTCGTTCTCGGACCTGCTGGGCGTGATCTGGCTCAAGACCCGCAGCCGCCAGCCCGGGCCGGTGAGCGAGTTCTAAGGCGTCGGGCCCAACAGGTCTAACCGTCAACTCTCAGTGCGCCCTTGTCAGGTCGCACGCGACCGGCTCTTCTGCCCTCCACATCAGGAGGGGTTCCATGACGACAACAGACTATCAGGGCGGCGGGTTTGATCTCGGTCGCGTCGTGCAGCGGACGTTCGCGTCCATTAGCCAGAACTGGCTGGTCTTTCTGGTCGCCGCCATTGCGCTGGTCGGTATTCCGAGTCTGCTCACCGGTTTTGGTCAAAGCATGAGCACTACGGTCCAGCCCCTGGCGGGTCTGCCGTTCATCTCGATAGGTTGGATACTCATGATCATCGGGGGCTACGTCCTGCAAGGGACGGTCGTCTTCACGACCGTGAACGGCTTCAATGGCAAGCAAGTCGATATCGGCAGCGCCTTGACGGTAGGCGTTAGGTTCTTCTTCCCGCTGCTCGCCGTGGCGATACTGATGTGGTTGGGCATGGTTATCGGATTGATCCTGTTGATCGTTCCCGGCCTGATCCTGCTCGTGATGTGGGCGGTTACCGCCCCCGTACTCGTCGCCGAGAAACGTGGCATTCTCGAAAGTTTCCAGCGCAGCCGTGACCTAACTCGCGGCAATCGCTGGATGATTTTCGCGCTTTTCCTCGTCTACGGCATCATCTCGTCGATCATCGGCTGGACCGTCATAGGCCTCGGCGCTGCGATGGGCGGCTCGCTGGCGACCGCCAGTACCGTCTGGCTGGTGGCGTTGGTGTTTACGCCCATGGTCAATACGGTCACCGCCGTGCTCTCGGCGGCAGGCGTCGCGTCGATCTATTACGAGCTTCGCACCGCCAAGGAAGGCGTATCGCCGGACCAACTGGCCTCGGCGTTCGACTGAGGTTCGCGTCAGACGTCGTGCTTGTCGTGACGTCTGACGCCCATCAGCAGGCGGGACTCCAGCCGTCCCCGCAGCGCGGCATAATAGGCGCTGAGGAAGTCGTAGTCGTCGTCGAACGGCGTATGCGGAAAGGCGATCTTGGCCGCTATACGCTCGGCGACAGAGCGCATCACGCGGCGGTTTCGCAGGCGCAGTACATCCTCAAGAATATGTAGCTCCTTGGCCCCATAGGCGTCGATCTGGGCCGGGGCAAAATCGAAACGGTTCAACCTGGCGCTGCCGTCGTCGGCCATGTCTCGGGTCAACTTGTGGCGCGGATTGCGCACCACCCAGGTGCCGCCGACCAGATCGCCACAACGCAAGCGGTCGCGGTTGAAAAGCGGGAAAAATACGAAGATCGCCGCCCAGATGAAGCCGAGGATGTACATCCAGCTCTCGACGCCCCCCTCCTTGGCCTGACCCAAAAGCAGGGTCAGGGGCAGGAAGACCTCGAGCTCGCGCATGGCGTTACGCGCGAAGACAGACTCGGCCCGTAGCCGCCCTCCATCGCGCGATGCGACCCGCAGCCCCATCATCCGCTTGCCGGGCGTGGCGGCCCGCGCTGAAAGCTCAAACGCCGTGAAGTAGAAATTCCTCAACAGAAAAAAGCCGAGCAGCCAGACGACCCCCACCATCTCCATGCCTGCCTCGCCGCCCCCCGCTGCTGCGGCGCCGATACCCATGAAAATCGCTGCGATGGTCAATCCGACCAGGATCGCGAGAATGATGGCGGCGTCGAGCAGGAAGGCCCCGGCCCGCTGGCCGGCGTCGCCGATATTCAGGCGAAGATCGACGCCCTCGGGCGTGACGAACTCGCGCAAGGTCCGGTCGGCCGGCGCCTTGCTAGCCGGCCGGACAGGCCGGTTCGTGATAGCGGTTTCAGCGGACATTCAGCGGCCTTTCGGCGGAAGGACCACGCTGTGAAGCGTAGAAATATGTCCCCCACAAAACTCCCGTGACGATGCCTATCGCGTAGCGTGCCCCGGTGTCGGTGATCAATTGGCGACCGAAGCCCTCCAGCAACCCGGCGACGAACAGCATGACCACCACCCCGCCGACGACTACGCCAGCGCTTCGACCTGCTTCGGATGCTGCTTCCAGCCGGTGACGGCCGCCGGGGAACGCG
>DASVTM010000365.1:0-6874 GCA_036387575.1 Brevundimonas sp. | reverse complement strand
TGATGCGCTTGTCTACCTCATCGACGAAAACAGGTTTCCTAGTGGCGAATGGCGAAGCCGGGACACCGTCGTCAAGTCAATGACCGAGTTGTCGGACAACGTCGTCGAAAGGGGCGCGTCGCATCGAGACGCTGACGTGCGAGCGATGGCCGTGCGAGTCTTGGCAACCCGCAAGCCTCTTGCGCCCGAACTTAGCTCAGACCTGCGAACAGACCCGTCCGCTAAGGTTCGGATGGCTGCAGTCGAAGTCGCCCTTCAAGCTGGGGAATCCTTGTCTCTCGGCGACATCGCGAAGATTGTGGTTCAGACGGAGACAAACGCCTTTCTTCCAAAGAGAAAAGTAGGCGAAGAGGAATATTCGAAACTCCGAGAAATCGTTTTCAAGGCAATGCCTGATGATGACTTGGAGAGTGAGCTAGACAGCTTCTTCACGCCCGCGAACGTGGCATATTCAACGCTACTTTTACGGCACTGGAAACAGAGAAGCAAAACTGCCCGTGCAAATCTAACGGATAGCTTTGTAAGCTATTTCGACACTATCAAAAAGAGCTACTTAGCGAGATTTGGTGAGACGCGGGCAGAGTCTATGATTCCCAATGAAGGACTCATGGAATTCGTTGCTTCGAACATGATCAAATCGACCTTGGAAGTCTTTGCAAAAAAGGGCGACGCATCGGACATTCGATTTTTCAGATCTGCCGTATCTAGCAAATATTATATAATCCAACCGAGCGCGCTCGCATTCTTTGGTAAGCATGGCGAGTGGTCCGACATAATGCTCATCGCCAGCGCGACAAGATCGACTGGCATGGGGCTGTTCTCTGACAGCACCGTCAGCAATGACGAGTTGGCAGTGACGATCCGAAAGATTGCCGGTCAAAGGCTCTTAGAATGCATCCAGCTTGACATTGACTTTGGCATTAAGAGCGCGATTATCAAAAACTACCCGCAGAACGCCTTTAGGTCTCTGTCGAATGAAGCCATCATATCTCTTCTAAATGAAGTCAACGACGAAATGAGGAAATGGTCCGCCGTAAAAGTATGCGAGTGCCTATCTCGCGATAGGGTCTCAGTCATACTGAGACAGTATATGGATCAATCATATCTATACTACAACGTTATACACTGGCTTGATCTTAAAGTTAGCGCACCGGCGCACATCACTCGCCTGGTGGCGTCCCGGCAATAGCGCCACGTTTCTACATAATACCCCCGGATGGCGTCGGATCATTGTGCCTGGTCTGACGCCAGTAGTGTCGGCGCGATGAAGAGGCGTCCACGGAAGCGTTAGATGGGGCTGCTCGCGACTCGGAACTGTCCGCCCCTCGACCGAGTAAACACCCCCCAAAATTGCGAGACTCTCGACCCTGATATTCTCGCCCCTTCGCGACCCTTGTGGAGACATTCGCCCCCTTACGGCGCCGCTTTTATTCGCCGCAGAGGCCTTGAACCGCAGCGCTTCACTACCTTGTAGAAGATGAGGTACGCGAGCCGCTCTGCAGCCGCCCTCAGGGTCTTTCACATCGCTATTTCACTGCGCGACCGAGCCGATTCCAGGCGCGATAGCCCATCCTTGCGCCCGCCCGCCGATCCCGGCGGAAACGGCACATGGCCCCCGGAGGGTCCAGTGTCTCCATTTTCGATTTTTCGGGACACAGTGGACTCTCGACCCTCGCGGACGGGTCGAAGCGGCGAACCTGATGACGGGAAAGCAGGCATCGTGGCGGACAGAGAGGGATTCGAACCCTCGGTAGGCTTTCACCTACACACGCTTTCCAAGCGTGCGCGATCGACCACTCCGCCACCTGTCCGTTTCCACGATCGCCCAGAGAGCCTTCGCAGCGCCGGATGGTCTCTCCGGCGGGAGGCGAGGCTGATAGAACAGCCCGTGCCCGTCGGCAAGCGCCGGATCGCCCTCACGGGGTCCCAAAGCGCGATTTAGTTGGGGGCGATGCAGGTTCGCTTGGCAGCTTGGCCCTTTTCAGCGCCGCCGCATCGCCTATCTATCTGGAAACCCGAAAACGAAGGACCGACCACCATGGCCAAGACCGAAACCGCGATCCTCGCCGGAGGCTGCTTCTGGGGCGTGCAGGACCTGCTGCGTCGCTATCCGGGCGTGATCGAGACCCGCGTCGGCTATTCCGGCGGCGACGTGCCGAACGCCACCTATCGCAACCACGGCACCCACGCCGAGGCCATCGAGATCATCTATGATCCCGAGCTCATCACCTATCGCCGCCTGCTGGAGTTCTTCTTCCAGATCCACGATCCCTCGACCCTGAACCGCCAGGGCAACGATCTCGGCCTCAGCTATCGTTCGGCGATCTTCTATACCTCCGACGAGCAGAAGCAGGTCGCGCTGGACACCATCGCCGACGTCGACGCCTCCGGCATATGGCCCGGCAAGGTGGTGACCGAGGTGACGGCGGCCGGTCCGTTCTGGGAAGCCGAGCCCGAGCACCAGGACTATCTGGAGCGCCTGCCCGACGGCTACACCTGCCACTTCATCCGCCCGAACTGGACCCTCCCGGTGCGCGCCGAGGCTGAAGCCGCCGAGTAGCGGGTTCAGCCGGTCGGCCCCTCTTAAACCGGCTGGCCCTTGTCGAAGTCGGACCAGACGTCGTCGTAGTCGAGCTGCATCGTCGGACTGTCCATGGCGTGATCCGTGGGCCGGATGACCCAGCGGCTCTCGAACATGAAGGCCATGGTGTTCTCGATCTTGTGCGGCTTCAGCTCGGCCTCGACGGCCTTGGCGTAGCTGGCCTGATCGGGACCGTGGCCGCTCATGCAGTTGTGCAGCGAGGCGCCGCCCGGCGCGAACCCGCCTTCCTTGGCGTCATAGGCGCCGAGGATCAGGCCCATGAACTCGCTCATGACGTTGCGATGGAACCACGGCGGCCGGAACGTGTCCTCGGCCACCATCCAGCGCGGCGGGAAGATGACGAAGTCGCAGTTGGCGGTCCCCGGCGTGTCCGACGGGCTGGTCAGGACGGTGAAGATCGACGGGTCAGGGTGGTCGTAGCTGACCGTGTTGATCGTGTTGAAGCGCCGCAGATCATAGCGGTACGGCGCCAGGTTGCCATGCCAGGCCACCACGTCGAACGGCGAATGATCCAGCGTCGTTGACCACAGCTCGCCCTGGAATTTCTGGATCAGCTCGACCGGCCCGTCGAGATCTTCATAGGCCGCCACGGGGGTTTCGAAGTCGCGCGGATTGGCCAGCCCGTTGGAGCCGATAGGCCCCAGATCCGGCAGGCGGAACAGGGCGCCGTAGTTCTCGCAGACGTAGCCCCTCGCCTGCTGGCTGGTGAGGGCGACACGGAAGCGGACGCCACGCGGGATGACCGCGATCTGCTGCGGTTCGAGGTCGATGATCCCGAACTCGGTCGTGATGACCAGCCCGCCCTCCTGCGGCACGATCAGCAGCTCGCCGTCGGCGTTGAAGAAGACCCGGTTCTCCATCGACCGGTTGCAGGCGTACAGATGGATGCCGATGCCGGCGGTCTGGCCCACGTCGCCGTTGCCGCCATAGGTCACCAGCCCCTCGACGAAATCCGTCGGCGCGCTCGGCATCGCCAGAGGATCCCACCGCAGCCGGTTCGGCGTTGGCAGCCGCTCGAACGGTCCCGACTTAAGCAAGGTAGCCGAGGTCCACGGCGTGAACGGCGGATGGTTGGCGGTGGGGCGCAGTCGGTACAGCCAACTGCGGCGGTTCTCATGGCGGGGGGCGGTGAAGGCCGTGCCCGACAGCTGCTCGGCGTAGAGACCGAACGGGGCGCGCTGCGGCGAGTTCTGGCCCTGCGGCAATGCGCCCGGCACGGCCTCGCTGACGCCGTGGTTGCCGAAGCCCGGCAGATAGTGTCGTGCGGACGTACTCAAGCCATTCGCCATTGGGGTCGCCTCCGGAAGTCTCTTTTCAGGCGGTTTAGGGCCTCAGGCGCGCCGAGTGGAGTCCCGTATCGCCAGGCTGAACGGCACCACGACGCTGGTGGGCAAATCCGCCTCACCGGCCTTGGCCTGAATCAGGAGCCGCGCGGCCTCGGCCGCCATGACTGCGATGGGCTGGACGATGGCCGTCAGCGGCGGGTTGCTGAATTTGACGATGGGCGTGTCGTCGAAGCTGATGAGGGCCAGGTGATCCGGAGACTTCATCCCCCGCCCATTGGCGACGCGCAAGGCGGCCAGCGCCATCTGATCGTTGCTGGCGACGAGGGCGGTTGGAGGTGCAGCCAATTCGTAGAAAGCTTCCATAGCCGCAGTTCCGGACTCGAACGAGAAGTCGCCACGCCCGATCAGCGCCTCGTCGAGCTCGAGCCCCCGGCCAAGGATCGCCTGTTTGTACCCGTCCAGACGGGCGCCGCTGATGGCCCATTCGTCACTGCCGGTGATGAAGCCGACCCGCGTGTGGCCGAGATCGAGCAGGTGATCGGTAGCCGCCCTGCCCGCCGCACGGTCATCCATGGTGATGGCGAACCCCGGTCCCTCCGCGACAGAGCCGATGCGGGCGAAAGGCAACCCCAGTTGCACCAGCAGGTCTATAATCAGCGGGTTGTCCGAATGGGGCGGAGTCAGGATGACGCCGTCGGGGTGCAGGGCGGAGATCGCCGCCCGGACCTCGCGCTCAACATGGGACGAATGGGTATCGACAAGTTCGAAGATCATCCGGTAGCCGTGCTCTGCACATTTGAGCATGCCGCCCATGAGCATCTGATCCACCCAGTCGGTGCCCTCGCCCAGGCGCCAGCCCTCGATCGTCCGGTCCCGGTCGTTCAACGCCAGAAGCAGCCACGACCGTGAACCGCCCATGCGCTGGGCCGCCAGACTGGGCACATAGCCCAGACGGGCGACGGCGGCATTGACCCGGTCCCGCACCTCAGGGCGCACGTTGGGCCCGTTGTTGATGACCCGCGACACGGTCTGCAGCGAAACGGCGGCCTCGGCGGCGACATGCTTGATCGTTACCGGGCGACGCACGCTGATCCGATCCCCGTCTTTCCGCACAAATCAGTCATAAGGTCACGCTAGCCGATCCCGTCCCCGGCGTCTCATCCGATCAGGCCGCTATCCCGGGCCTGGCTGCCGCGCAATGCCGGGCGATGAACTCCTCCTGGCTGGGCAGGTCCGCGACGCCACGTGTGAGCAGTTCGGCTGCGTGATCCAGCTGCGCGGGCACACCGTCGAACGGAATGCGATCGACCAGCGGATGATAGCCGCGCGGATGCACGCCCATACCCTCCATCACCGCCTGCCAGCTGACAGCCCGGAAAAGCTCGTCCAGGCCCTCGGCCAGACTGCCGTTGACGCGAAACAGCTCGATCTTGCGCTTGAGCGACGGCGGGGGCTCCATGTCGCGGCATTCACGCCAGAACGCCGTGTCGTCCCTGCTGGTCGTGCAGTAGTGAAGGATGATGAAGTCCCGGATCTCCTCGTAGTCGGTGATCATGCGTCGATTGTATTCAGCGGCCAGCGCCGGATCGCAGTCACGATCGGGCAGTAGTCGAAAGAAGAAATCCATCCCGCGATAAATCAGGTGGATTGCTGTCGACTCCAGCGGCTCGATGAAGCCGCCCGCGAGACCCAGCGCCAGGACATTCTTGTCCCAGAGCCGGTCACGCACGCCCGTCTTGAAGGGAATAACCATCGGCTTGACCACGGGCGCGCCCTCGACCTGGTTCATCAGCGTCGCGGTCGCCTCGTCGTCGCTCAGGTGCTTGCTGGAGAACACATAGCCGTTGCCTGTGCGATGTTGCAGCGGGATACGCCAGCGCCAGCCGAAATCCTGGGCCTGCACCATCGTGTAGGGCATCGGCGGGCTGACGTTCTCAGTCTGCACGGCAACAGCCCGATCACACAGCAGCCAGTGTGACCAGTCCTGGTAGCCGACCTGCAGGGCCTTGCCGATCAACAAGCTGCGGAAGCCCGAGCAGTCGATGAAGAAGTCGGCCTCGACCGTGCGACCGTCCTTGAGGATCAGCTTTTCGACGAAACCGTTCGGATGCAGGGCGACATCCTCGACCATGCCCTCCGTCCGTTTGACGCCCCGCGTTTCCGCATAGGTGCGCAGGAAGCGGGCAACCCGCCTGGCGTCGAAGTGAAGCGCATAGTTGGCGCTTGCGATCGGTGTGCGTGGGGCCTTGAACGGCAGGGTGAATTTCCCCTCTCGCGCCATCACCGCCGCCGGCGCGAAGTCCTGCAAGGCCCCCTGATATCCATTGGCCCTCGCCTTCAGCCACAGCTGATAGAAGTCGGCCATATCGACCTTCGCTCCGATGTCGCCGAACGGATGGAAGTAGCGCTCGCCCTTTACCCGCCAGTCGCGGAAGTCGATTCCCAGCTTGAAAGTGGCCTGGGTCTCGCGGACGAAGACCTGTTCGTCGATGCCCAGTTTGGCGAGGAGTTGTAGCAAGGGCGGCACGGTCGACTCGCCAACCCCAATGATCCCGATATCGTCGGACTCGACGACCTCGATCTCGCCCATCGTCCCCTTGAAGTGCTCAGACATCAAGGCGGCGGCCATCCAGCCGGCGGTCCCGCCTCCGACGACGCAGATCTTGCGGATTGGGCGATTGGGGTCGGTTTGCATCAGGTGATCTCTCAGGCAGCTTCGGGTCGTCCGAGCCGGGCCAGAAAGGCCGCATGGCTCGGGGTTCTGGCGACGACATCGGCAACGGCCGCCTTCATCTGTCGCAGGCTGCGCTCGAGCTGGCTTGGGTCAAGCCCCTCGACTGCGGGGTCGAGTTGGCCGGGCATGACACCGAAGCCGTCGTAGATCGCCAGCCAGCTGGCCGGATGGAACATTTCCCAGCGATAGCGGATGAACTGTCCCCTCGCCTTCCAGAGATCGACCTTGCGAGCCAGGGTGTCAGGAATGGCG
>DASVTM010000364.1:0-6296 GCA_036387575.1 Brevundimonas sp. | reverse complement strand
CCCTCGGTTGCGATGGCGGGGAGGTAGGGCTGGATCATCGCCGAGCCGGCCGGCGGATCGATCAGGGGTTGGCCGCGCGTCAGGCGCAACGTCTTCCACGCCCCGCCCGAGACGGTCGGCTTGATCACCAGCTCATCGACGCCAAACGCCTCGAACGCAGCCTCGACATCGGCGTCGGTGACCTTGTCGGTCCAGCGCGTGGGCGGGATCGGCACACCCGCTGCTTCAAGACGGCGCAGGTAGGTCTTGTCGGAGTTCCAACCCAGCACCACGGCCGGATTGGCCAGAGGCACGCCCGCCTTGGTCCAGGTCCTGACGGCCTGAAGGAAGCGCTCGTGATCGCGGTGATAGCCCCACAACAGCACCGGCAGGACCAGCGGGAACCGCGTCAGGCGGCTGGCGTCCTCGATATAATCGGTCCAGCTTTCGGGCACGGCGACGATATCGGCCAGCGCGAGTGTGGCCTCCAAACGCGCCAGCACCTGAGGCCACTGGCCGGCGTAGGAGGAATCAGCGGGGTCGGGCGTGAGGATGGCGATGGTGGTCATACCGCCTCAAAGCCGATTTCAGCCGCCGGAGGAAGCCTCTATCAATGCCGAACAGTCTCCGCCCAGCGTCTGGCCGCCCCTGGGCGTTCGGTAACCCAACTCGCGACGGTCGGCCTTTGCGATCAGATATGTCATGCCCGGTCCCGCTCCGGTCGACACGTCGAGCGTCCAGGCGTCGACTGGACCCTGCGGCGTCGTCACGACCTCTTCGCCCGCTACCCGAACCGCGAACGCGCCGACGCCCTTGTCGTATTGATAGAAGGGGATGCTGAATGTCGCGCCTGCCGCCAGCGGCAGGGCGGCGAAGGTCACGCCAAACAAATTGCCTTCCCAGACCGTTCCGGGCAGCGCGACATCGACGGGCTTTGACACACCGTCCTCCAGACGGCTCCCGATGACGCGATCGGCGGCATAGTCGAGGGTCACGTGTCTTTGCCCCTTGCGGTCGTTCTCCAGCCGGATCGGCGCCAGCGTGGCTGCGTCAAGCGTGAAGGTGTCGCGCATGTCGAAGGCGCCACTGTTGACGCTCTGGTGGACGACGATGCGCAGGGCGGGCCTGCCCTGGAGTTGGACACGATCGATGGTCTGCAAGGTCACGCCCACCGGTGTCGATGCCCCGTCCCGCGTCATGGTGATCGTGTAGCAGGACTGATCATCACGGATCAGGGAGCCATCCAACTGAAAACCCTGAGCGGGCGCATGGATCAGCGACGCGAGAAGTTCGATCATGTCAGGCTCCGGTGTTTCTCAGGGTCACATCTGGACATTGCCGCAGCAAGTGAACAAACGTCCATGCGCCCATTTCTGACACCGGTGTCTTTCGGGTAGCGCCGGTCTGATGTATGCAGATCGCAGACTTCGCCGTCGGGGACGGACGAGACGGGCCGCAAAGGTCCATCGGGAGGAAGACCATGATCCATTCAGACACCATTCGTGGTCGCGCATTTGCAGCCATCCTTGGCTTGTCGGCCCTGTCTGTTGCGGCATGCGCTCCGGCCCTCGCCCAGACACCCGCAACCGCGCCCGGTACGGTCGCCTGGGGTAGCGCTGTCCTGCGTCAGCCCGCCGCCTGGTACTTCACCCCTGAGGCTCGCCGTCTGGCCGACAATGTGCTGCTGTATCAATCGGCCAACGGGTCGTGGCCCAAGAACACCGACATGTCCGCCCCTCCGGTCGGCCCGCTTGACCCACACCTCGCCGACACGATCGACAATCAGGCCACCACACTGGAGATGGGCTTTCTGGCCCGCGTAATTCAGGCCGGTGGAGCTCCCAGCCAGCCAGCGTATGTCGCCGCCTTCAATAAGGGCTTCGACTGGCTTCTGGCGGCGCAATATCCGAACGGCGGCTGGCCCCAGTTCTTCCCGCTGCGTCACGGCTACTACGACCACATCACCTACAACGACGACGCCATGGTGCGGGTGCTGAACATGTTCCGCGACGTTGCGGACGGCAAGGCTCCCTACGGTTTAGTCGATGCGGACCGCAAGGCCAAGGCCGCCGGGTCGGTTGCCCGGGGCGTCGATGTCATCCTCAAGACCCAGATCCACCAGAACGGGCAGCTGACCGTCTGGTGCGCCCAGCATGACGAGGTCACCCTCGCCCCGACCTGGGCGCGCAAATTCGAGCCGCCGTCGCTGTCGGGCTATGAGAGCGTCGGTATCACCCGTTTCCTGATGGGCGTCCCCAACCCCTCGCCCGAGGTCATCGCCGCCATCGAGGGCTCGGTCGCGTGGTTCAAGACCACCGTCATTCCAGACATCGCCGTCGAACGCTTTACCAACGCCGAGGGCCTCGCCGACCGCCGCGTGATCCCGGCCCCCGGCGCCCGCCTGTGGGCCCGGTTCTATGAGCTCGACACCAACCGCCCGATCTTCCTCGACCGCACCTCGGTGTTCCAGCCAGCCTTGGCCGATCTCGATCGCGAGCGCCGCGCCGGGTACAACTACTATGACGGAGCCGCCGCCGCCCTGATCGACACGGACTATCCGGCGTGGCGCGCACGGGTCGGCCCAGCCCGCTAGGCACGAAAACGCCCGCCAGGTCTCCCCGGCGGGCGGTCTTCAGTCGGTTGGCTTCAGCCTACAGGCGGCAGCGGGCGGCGACGCCACGGCGCACGACGAAGGTGTCGGTGCGCGGGTTGTAGCTGCGGTAGCGCTGCGAGCAGGCGCGGACGTGGCGGTACCAGTCGTTGTTCCGGCCCCAGCCGCGCGGCGGCGCCGAGGGACGCGCGCCCCAACGGTCGTCCCAGTTGCCGTATTGGCTGCTCTGTCCCGGACGGTTTGGTCCCGCCTGGTCGGGTCGGCCTTGCCCCGGACGATTGGGCCCCGAGTTGTTGTGACCCGGACCGTTCTGGTTCGAGCCCCCATGATTCTGGCCGCCATGGTTCTGGCCGCTCATGGGTCCGGCGTTGTAGGGCCGCTCCTGCGCAGCGCCGGCTGTTGCAGGAAGTGCGCTCAGGGTCATCAGACCGGCGGCGGCGGCGATCAGCAGCTTTCTCATCGAGTATCTTTCTCTGTGAGGCCCGGGCCCCGACGAGGCCCTCGGCTGTCCAGTCCAAACCCCCTGCCGCATGCGACGTTGCACCGCAGGCGAGATTTCAATGCTCGCTCGCCGCCCTTGTACCTCTGCCCGCCCGCACCCAAATCTGGCTCAGCCCAACGGCGCGTTGCTTGCTACAGAGGACGCGTCGGACGGTTTCAAGCCACCGCTTGGCGCTCTCGGCCAAGCAAATCGACTTCCGCCTCTACAGGGGATACGCCTTGAACCTCGACCTCTACTCCGACCGCGCCAAACAGGCCGTCCAGTCGGCCCAGTCGCTCGCCCTCGCGCGCCGTCACCAGCAGTTCGCCCCCGAGCATCTGCTGAAGGTGCTGCTGGAGGAACGCGACGGCCTCGCCCGCAACCTGATCACCACCGCCGGCGGCGATGCGGCCAAGGCCGAGACCGCGACCGAGACCGCGTTGCAGAAGCGCGCCCAGGTCTCCGGCGGCTCAGGCCAGCTCTATCTCGACGGCGACACCGCCCGCGTCTTCGCCACCGCCGAGGACGCGTCCAAGAAATCCGGCGACGCCTTCGTCACCACCGAACGCCTGCTCAGCGCCATCGCCCGCGAAGGCGGTACAGCGAAGGAAATCCTGAAGTCCGTCGGCGCCACGCCCGACAAGCTGGACGCCGCCATCACCGAAATCCGCAAGGGCAAGACGGCCGACAGCGCCGCCGCCGAGGACGGCTATGACGCCCTCAAACGCTATGCCCGCGACCTGACCCAGGCCGCCCGCGACCAGAAGATCGACCCCGTCATCGGCCGTGACGAGGAGATCCGCCGCACCATCCAGGTCCTCGCCCGCCGCACCAAGAACAACCCCGTCCTGATCGGCGAGCCCGGCGTCGGCAAAACCGCCATCGTCGAGGGTCTGGCCCTGCGCATCGTCAACGGCGACGTGCCTGAATCCCTGCGCGAAAAGAAGGTCATGTCGCTCGACATGGGCTCGTTGATCGCCGGCGCGAAATACCGTGGCGAGTTCGAGGAGCGGCTGAAAGCCGTGCTCAACGAGGTCGGCGCCGCCGAGGGCCAGATCATCCTGTTCATCGACGAGATGCACACCCTGGTCGGCGCCGGAAAGGGCGACGGGGCCATGGACGCCTCCAACCTGCTCAAGCCCGCCCTCGCGCGCGGCGAGCTGCACTGCGTCGGCGCCACCACGTTGGATGAGTACCGCAAGCACGTCGAGAAGGACGCCGCCCTCGCCCGTCGCTTCCAGCCGGTGTTCGTGGCCGAGCCTACGGTCGAGGACACCGTTTCGATCCTGCGCGGCCTCAAGGAGAAGTACGAGGTCCACCACGGCGTGCGCATTTCCGACAGCGCCATCGTGGCCGCCGCCACCCTGTCGAACCGCTACATCACCGACCGCTTCCTGCCCGACAAGGCCATCGACCTGATCGATGAGGCCGCCAGCCGCGTTCGCATGGCCGTCGATTCCAAGCCTGAATCCCTCGACGAGATCGACCGTCGTCTGGTCCAGCTCAAGATCGAGCGTGAGGCCCTGAAGAAGGAAACCGACTCCGCCTCGATCCAGCGTCTGGACAAGCTTGAGGACGATATCTCGGACCTGACCATAGAGTCCGACGACCTGACCCGCCGCTGGAAGGCCGAGAAGGAAAAGGTCGGTCAGGGCGCCCAGCTGCGCGAGACCCTCGACCGCCTGCGCGCCGACCTTGCGCTGGCCCAGCGTCAGGGCGACCTCGGCCGCGCGTCGGAAATAGCCTACGGCCAGATCCCCACGATCGAGAAACAACTCGCCGAGGCCGAGAAGAACGAAACCTCGGGAGGCGGCCCCCTGACCCCCGAGGTCGTCGACGCCGAACAGATCGCCCAGGTCGTCTCACGCTGGACCGGCGTTCCGGTCGACAAGATGCTGGAGGGCGAGCGCGAAAAACTGCTGTCGATGGAAGACTCCCTGCGCGGCCGCGTGGTCGGTCAGGATGAGGCGCTGGAAGCCGTCGCCGACGCCGTTCGCCGCGCCCGCGCCGGGCTGAACGACCCCAACCGCCCGCTCGGCTCCTTCCTGTTCCTCGGCCCCACCGGCGTCGGCAAGACCGAGCTGACCAAGGCGCTGGCCGCCTTCCTGTTCGACGACGACGCGGCCATCACCCGCCTCGACATGTCCGAATACATGGAGAAACACAGCGTCAGCCGCCTCATCGGCGCCCCTCCCGGCTATGTCGGCTATGACGAGGGCGGGGCCCTGACCGAGGCCGTGCGCCGTCGCCCCTATCAGGTCGTTCTGTTCGACGAGGTCGAAAAGGCCCACCCCGACGTCTTCAACGTCCTGCTGCAGGTCCTCGACGACGGTCGGCTGACCGACGGGCAAGGCCGCACCATCGACTTCCGCAACACCCTGATCATCATGACCTCCAACCTGGGGTCCGAGGCGCTCGCGGGTCAGCATGAGGGTGACGACGTCGAGGCCGTCCGCCCCTACGTCATGGAAAGCGTCCGCGCCCATTTCCGCCCGGAGTTCCTCAACCGCATCGACGAAATCATCCTGTTCCGCCGCCTCGGCCGCGACCAGATGTCCGGCATCGTCCGCATCCAGCTCGCCCGCCTAGAAAAGCTCATGGCCGACCGCAGCCTGACCTTGGCGCTGGACGACAGCGCCGCCGCCTGGCTCGCCGACAAGGGCTACGATGCGGTGTACGGAGCGCGGCCTTTGAAGCGCGTCATCCAGAAGGATCTGGTCGACCCGATCGCCAAGAAACTCCTGGCCGGTGAGCTGGAGGACGGGTCGGTGATCGCCGTGTCAGCGGGGGACGGGAAGCTGGAGATCGGGAAGGCGCGGGTGCATTAAAAAAGCACGGCTAGAAATCTTGCAGAACGTTGAAACGCCGGGTAGGTAGCTACTTAACGTTGCGTGGGGAAGTGCTTGGCTGAGCTTTTATGGTCGACAAACACTCATTTGAAGTTCCGCATTCAGCGCGATTTCCGGCACGATAAACATTACGTCTGGTGCAGTCCCACCTTCAGTTCGGCAACCATGCATCGTTACGCTGCAGGGGCCTTACAGCCGCCATCTTCGGATCCGTGTTCCATTTACTGGCAGCTAAGGAAAGCAGTGGATAAGTCGGACAAACATGAGCCAAAAATAATCGAGCAGAAATCGACTTTGAAGGCGCTTTCGATCCAGTGGTTCACTGGTGGCGAGATAGATGAGAATGCCCGCGACGAAATCATTGCCATGGTAGACG
>DASVTM010000363.1:0-5927 GCA_036387575.1 Brevundimonas sp. | reverse complement strand
CGGGCGCGACGTCGTCGCAAAGCTTCTGCCTCGTCTCCAGGCCCTGGAAACCGGGGACAGCCCTTTCAAGCACAAGGGGGCACCTCGCAAGACCGGTGATATCCATTGGGTGAAGCCGGAACTGGTGGCCGAAATCCAGTACGCCGGCTTCACCGGAGACGGATCGATCCGGCAGGCGTCGTTCAAGGGATTACGGGAAGACAAGCCGGCCAGCGAAGTCGAGGCGGAGACCCCGGCTCCTGCGACCACTCAGGTCGCCACGCCCACTGCGACGATCAGGGTCGCGACCGTCAAGCCGCGCAGCTCAGCGCCTGTAATGGGCATAACCATCTCCCATCCCGACAAGGCCTTATGGCCGGATGCGAACGACGGCGTGCCGGTGACAAAACGCGAACTTGCAGAGTACTATGAGGCGGTCGGCCCATGGATGCTGGAGCATGTCAGGGGACGGCCCTGTTCGATGATCCGCATGCCGGACGGGATCACAGGCGCACAGAATTTTTTCCAGCGGCACTCTTCGAAGGGCCAGTCGTCGTTGATCACGGAGGTCGAGGTCTGGGGAGATCGCAAACCGTATCTCCAGTTCGACCGGGTCGAGGCTCTGGTCGCCGCCGCCCAGACGGGAGCCCTGGAACTTCATCCGTGGAACAGCGAGCCCTTTTCGCCCGAGCAGCCCGGCCGGCTGGTGTTCGACCTGGATCCCGCGCCTGACGTCCCGTTCGAACGCGTGATTGAGGGCGCCAGGGAGGTCCGGGACCGGCTCGAAGCCCTCGGGCTGGTCAGCTTCTGCAAGACCACCGGCGGCAAGGGGCTGCATATCGTCACCCCCCTGAAAGCCAAGGGCATCGACTGGGATGTCGCCAAGGCGTTTGCCCGCGACGTTTGCAAGGCCATGGCCCACGATGCGCCCGACCGATACCTCATCACCATGGCCAAGAAGGATCGTACGGGAAGGATTTTCCTGGACTATCTGCGTAACGACCGCATGGCGACGGCGGTCGCGCCCTTGTCCCCTCGCGGGCGGCCGGGCGCGCCGGTCTCCATGCCTTTGACCTGGACGCAGGTGAAGAAAGGCCTCGATCCCACCAAGTACACGATACGCAGCGTGCCCGGATTGCTCTCGCGGTCCACTGCCTGGGAGGACTATTGTGACGGCGAGCGGCCGCTTGCCGCAGCGATCGAGCGGCTCGGAAAGGTCGCCGGAAAGCGGCTGCCGGGGTCGGAAGTTCGGGCGCGAGAGAAATGACCCCTCCGACAGGATCGCTCCATTATTCGAGCAGGGATGATCGTTAGCTGGGACCTGACTTGATCCGGACGGCCTTGCCGACTGCCAACAGCACCGCACCGACAGTTGCGAGGACGGTGAGGGCCCGCACGGGGTTCAACGCAGCGTTGGTGTAAAGGCTGAACGGCAGCGCCGGTTCGAACGGCGACGAAATCATCCCGTCGGACATCGGCCCTTCGAGGTTGTTGGCCGGAGGAGCAGGCCGTGTCCGGTCACGCAACAGGGGCGGGACCCAGGAGGAAATCCGGTCGGCCAAACGCGGCGCATGAGACGCTGCGAGGATCTGTAGCAGACCGACTCCGCCTACGGTGATTTCTCGGCGGGGATGTTCTGCCACATGCAGCAGCGCGCGGGCGACCACCTCGGGCGCATAGGCGGGCGGCGGCACCCTGGCGGCTACGCCCAGGTGGTTGGCGGCGTGTTCCGCAAGCGGGGAGCCTATGCCGCTGGGCTTAACCAGCGTCACGCTTATCGGCGCGCCCTCGGAGATCAGCTCGATCCTCAGGGAGTCGATGAAACCCTTCACCGCGTGCTTGGACGCAGCGTAGAGGCCGAGCACGGGCGTACCGATGTCGGACGCCACCGAGCCGACAGCGATGAATGCGCCGCCGTGCTGTCTGAGGATCGGCACAGCCGCCTGGGCGCCGTGAATGACGCCGCCATAGTTGGTCTGGAACATCCGGGCATGCTCCTCAGGAGGCGTATCGAGGACGCTTGCATAGACCGCCACGCCGGCGACGCTGATCCAGCTGTCGATGGTTCCAAACCGCGCCACCGCTGCCTCGGCCGCCGCCTGGATCTGCGCCTTCACGCCAACATCAGCGACGGCGAATGCAGTCTGGCCCCCGGCTGCATTCAGTCCATCGCTGATCGCCTGCAGCGCCGGACCGTTTCTGGCGATCAGGAAGACTTTTGCGCCCCGGCCGGCGGCGAGGCTCGCCGTCGCCAGTCCGATCCCCGAGCTGGCGCCGGTAACCACTATGACCTGATCGGCAATGGGTTTCAGACGCATGCCGGCAACGCTCCACTGAAAGCGTGTTTCCGGCCCATGCGCCCGTGCAGGCCGCCCTCCACCAACAGGCGGTCGTCAATCAGTGCAGCGGTGGCGTCGCGGGCGTGCCGCGCAAAGGGCACAACAGTTTCCGCCCCGACCCCGGACACCCTCCGGGTCGGACTCAAGCTCGCGTCGTGCATCTGCATCTCCTTGTTCAGGAGCCAACCGCGGGCGTCGCCATTTGGTTCAATCCATCGCTGGCAGGCGACACGGAGAACGGCGTCGACCGCCCGCGGGTCGGCAAGGATGATAGAGCAAGCGAAGCCCATTACATCTTTGCGGACCAGCGGCCAGGCCTTGTCGGCTGCGGGAGTTCCGAACGGATGTCCTAGCCGTGTCGCGCCCCCGAGCGCGCGATGCAATCATCCAGTTCGGCGGCGTCGTGTGCGCAGATGATCTGCACCCCTGCATCAGTCTTCAATGACAGGCGCCGAAGCCGCGCCTGGTTCTCCAACCGCAGGCCACGATCCACTTCCATGAGGGTCTGATAGGCGCGAAGGCCGGGGGGGCATCGCCGGTCCGGTCGACGCATCTCGTCCGCGTGGAAATAGGCGTCGCCGGCGTGGAGGAGCCATCCTTGCTGCGTCGACACGGCGACGCCGGCGTGGCCCCAGGTATGGCCGGGCAAGGGGATCATCAATACCTCGGGCGGCAATCCATCCAGGTTGCGGACGGCGCCGAAGCCGAACCAGGCGCTGCCTTCCTGTGCGTACGGTCGCCAGTCCCGCACCCGGTCGAACTGCATGGGGCGGTAGCGCTTGTTTGAGGCAAGTCCGCCCCTCCTGGCCCGTCCGGCATCGAGTTCTTCGCGCATCAGATGAACGCGCGCCTCCGGAAAGTCCTCGATTCCTCCAGCGTGATCGAAATCGAGATGAGTGAGGACGATGTGGCGCACGTCCCTGGCCGAGAAGCCCAGCGCCTCAACCTGCCGGAGGGCGGTCTCCCGTTCGCGGAGCCGGATGTTCAGGGCTGAGCGCATCGTGCGACTGATGCGCGGATGGGGATGGCTAACGTCCTGCATCCCGTAGCCGGTATCGACCAGAACCAGCCCCGAGGCCGGCGTTTCGATTAGCAGACAGTGGCACACGAGACGGGCGAGGGGGCCCTTGCTGCGACCGTCCATCAGATGGCCGCCGAAAGGGCAGTCGGTTCCGCAGTTCAGATGGTGGATTTTCATGGCCCCCCCGAGAGTGCGCCGGCGATCGCCATCGCGAGGGCCTCCAGATCGACGTCGCCGCTGATGCGAACGACACCAGGGAGGTCGACAATCATCAGACCGGATTCTTCGGCCTGCCGGCCGAGCTCGTCGCGGATGAGTTCGATGATTCTGGCTTCCAGATCCTGCATGCCGGCTCCGCGTCAGCCGGGTTTCCGGCGCTGTCGACAAACGCGCAGTCGGGCGAAGCGGGCCAGCCTGTCTGATCGACGACACGGCGACCTCATCGGCGAACGATACACCACCGAAGCAGTTGATCCCGATATCCTTCGACGCAGCGAGTCCCTTAATGCCGATCAAGCTCAACCCGCCGGCTGCTCGCGGCGCACGTCCGTTGGGGGCGCGGGTGACGGGAGTCGGGCTGTTTGGTCTCGGCTGCGTCTTCCTTTCGAAGCCCCGTCAGGCGACCCGGTTGTTCGGTATCCGATCTCGTGAGCCTGACCTCGACTATGTTCGGGCGCTCGGGATCCGGGATATTGTTCTGGCAGCGGGGCTGATCCAGGCATCCCGGGGAGGGGAGGCAAGTCTGCGGGTCACAGCCGGTCTGGCCTCTCTCATCCCCATCGGCGACCTGGCGCTGCTAGCCAGGTCTCGCTACCGGCGGGGAGCAGTCGCGCCCGGGTTGCATGTCCTCAGTTCACTGACGCTTGCGGCTATCGCGTTCGCGCCCACCGTCACCATGCGGAGGAAGTCCATCGCCCTCCGAAAACGCGATACCGGAGTCGTGCCTCAGGGCTGGGTGTCGCCATGAGCGAGGCTATGACCCCGGAAATGTTCGAGGTTCTCGTGGACAGCGCGACGGACTTCGCCATCTTTACCGTTGATCCGGTTGGGCTTGTCACCAGCTGGAACCGGGGCGCCGAGCGCGTCACCGGCTACGAAGCGTCCGAGATCCTTGGGCAGGACGGAGACGTCATCTTCACGGAGGAGGATCGGGCGGCGGGCGCACCGGAATGGGAGCGCGAGACCGCCCGACGCGACGGGCGGGCCGAGGATGAGCGCTGGCATCGTCGCCGGGACGGGGTGAGGTTCTGGGGGTCGGGGGCCATGATGCCCCTGCGACAGCCGCAGCTTGGCTTCGTCAAGGTGTTGCGGGACCGAACGGAGCAACACGAGGGTCAACGTGAGCTGGAGGCCAGCGAGCGACGCTTCCGCCTTCTCGCCACTCACGTGCCCCAGCTGGTGTTTCGGTCGTTGGGATCGGGAAGCCGAACCTGGGGCAGTCCACAATGGATCAACTTCACTGGATTGTCCGAGTCGCAGAGCCTCGGGACCGGCTGGCTGGACGCCATCCACCCGGATGATCAGGAAGAGACACTGGCGGCGTGGGGGAGGGCGTCGGAAACCGGAAAATACACTATCGTCCATCGCATCCTTCGGGCGAGCGACGGCATGTTCCGATGGCATCAGACCGAAGCCGGGCCGATCGATCCGGCTGATCCGCAAGGGTCGGACTGGGTGGGGACATCGACCGACATCGACGACGTGCGCAGCCTGCAGGACCGGCAGGCCGTGCTCCTGGCCGAGTTGCAACATCGGACGCGGAATCTGCTGGGCGTCGCGCAGTCCGTCAGTCGCCAGACCTTGCGCACTTCTCGGTCCCTGGACGAATTCGGCAGGCAGTTTGAAGGCCGCTTGCAGGCATTGTCGCGTGTGCAGAGCCTTCTCTCCAGAACGAGCAGTGAGCGCGTGGACCTGCGTAGTCTGGTCGAACTCGAAATCCGGGCCCACGCGGGCGAGGCGAACAGCCGCGTGTCTATCGAGGGACCGCAGATCGAAATCCCGGCCATCTCGGCGCAAGCGTTGAATCTGGCGGTGCATGAGCTAGCGACCAACGCCCTCAAGTACGGCGCCCTTGCACACGAAGACGGACGCTTGTCGGTCTCCTGGACGCTTGAGGAGACCGTCGAGTCGCACGTGACGCTGGTCTGGCGCGAGCGCGGTGTTCACATCGCCACGCCGCCGAAGCGCAAGGGTTACGGTAGTGAACTGATCGAGCGTGCCTTGCCCTACCAGCTTCATGCCAGCACCAGCCTGGCGTTCGACCCTGACGGGGTGATCTGCACGATCCGGACTTCGGCCTATCCACCGGAACCATCATTATGCCAGACCTGACCTACCCTCGTTTCGAGGGGCGACGCGTCCTGATTGTCGAGGACGAATATGTGATCGCCATGGAAATCGCCGGGATCCTCGAGGATTGCGGCGCAGAGATCGTCGGGCCCGCGGGCTCCGTCAGCCTGGCGATCCAACTCATTGCGCAGGAGGCGCCCATTGACGCCGCTGTGCTGGACGTCAACCTCGGCCGAGAGCGGGTCTTCCCTGTCGCCGAAACGCTGAACCTGAGGAACATCCCCTTCGTGTTCGCGACG
>DASVTM010000362.1:0-2789 GCA_036387575.1 Brevundimonas sp. | reverse complement strand
CCTCGCTCTGTC
This sequence comes from Brevundimonas sp., assembly GCA_036387575.1. Classification (GTDB taxonomy): domain Bacteria; phylum Pseudomonadota; class Alphaproteobacteria; order Caulobacterales; family Caulobacteraceae; genus Brevundimonas. The sequence continues at coordinate 2,777 of DASVTM010000362.1, read as the reverse complement.
GAGATCGTCGGCATCGACATCGACGCCGCAGTACAGGATCGACTTGTTGCCCTCGGGGTCGGGCGCGCTCATCAGCGTACCGCCTCCTGAGACAGAGCCCAGATGGGTTCGCTGCAGCTCAGCGTCGATAGGGTCTTCGAAACGTTCGCCCCGCTCAACAGGCATGATCGACAAAGGCAGCTTCACATAGATGAAACCCGGCTCCTTGCGCCGTGAGCCGCGAAGCTTGTCCAGCCAGCCCATACTACCGGTTCAGGCTCAAATGGTTGATCAGGTCGACGCGGGCGATGAGGCCGACGAAGGTCTCGCCGTCCAGAACGATGGCCACGCGGTCACGGTCGAACAGCGGGATCAGGGCGTCCAGCGGCTCGGTCACCTGAACCGTGTCGAGGTTGCGGGTCATCGCCTCCGACACTGGCTTGGCGAAGCGCGCCTGACGGGTCACTTCGTCGGTGTTCATGATGTGGACGATGTCGCTCTCGTCGAGGATGCCGACCAGACGGCCCTCCTGAATCACCGGCAGCTGCGACACATCGTTAGAGCGCATCCGCTTGAAGGCGCTGTCGAGGCTGTCGTCAGGCCCCGCCACGACCACGTCGCCATTGGCGTATTTGCGGGTGATCAGGTCGGACAGGTTGCCGACCATAGGGTCGCTTCCCAGACCCTGATCGGCCAGCCAGGCGTCGTTATAGACCTTGGACAGATACTTGGCGCCCGTGTCGCAGACGAAGGTCACGCAGCGCTTCGGCTCGGTCTGTTCGCGGCACCAGCGCAGGGCGGCAGCGATCAGGGTGCCCGACGATGACCCGGCAAGGATGCCTTCCTTGAGCAGCAACTCACGCACGGTGGCGATCGCCTCGGCGTCGGGGATCGAATAGGCCTTGTCGATCAGGTCCATGTCGGCGGTGTCCGGCACGAAGTTCTGGCCGATTCCCTCGACTGTATAGCTGCCCTCGGGTCCCGGCACGCCCTCGTTAACGATGCCCGCGAGCGTCGAGCCGACCGGATCGGCGAGGATGATCTCGGCCTTCGATCCGACGCTCTTGAGATACTGGGCAACGCCCGTGATCGTTCCCCCTGAACCGATGCCTGCGACGTAGGCGTCGAGGTCGTGATCCATCTGCTCCCAGATCTCCGGCCCCGTCGTCTTCACGTGGGCCGCCGAGTTGGCATGGTTGGCGAACTGGTTGACGTAGTAACCGCCCGGGATCTGCTGGGCCAGACGCTCGGCCATGTCGGTATAGTAGTCCGGGTGGCCGTGCGGCACGTCCGAACGGGTCAGGCGCACGTCGGCGCCCATGGCCCGCAGGTGCTGGATCTTCTCCTTGGACATCTTGTCGGGGATGACCAGCAGGACCTTGTAGCCCTTGTTCTGGCCGACCAGCGTCAGGGCCAGACCGGTGTTGCCCGCCGTCGCCTCGACTATCGTGCCGCCCGGCTTAAGCCAGCCTTCCTTCTCGGCCGCCTCGATCATCGACACTGCGATACGGTCCTTGATCGAGCCGCCTGGGTTCTGCGCTTCGAGCTTCAGGAACAGCCGGCATTTGCCGGTGTCGATCCGCGTCACCTCGACCATCGGCGTCTTGCCGATCAGGTCCAGCAGGGAGCCCGAGGGCTTGCTGAGGGTCGGCGCATCAGCGATCGACATGAGGGAGGTCTCCGTTAGGGGCTAGTGAAGCGGAAGCTGATCGCACGGCCTCAGAACGTCAAGCGGCGCAAGATCGTGCCCCGAAAGACCACAACGCACCGTCAGCGCGACCGTTTCCGGACCCACATCGCGGCGTCAGCCTCGGCCAACCAGGTTTCCGCATCGGGCTGCTGGCTCCAGGCGCGTACGCCGAACGACCCGCCGAGCTCGGCCTTCTCGCCGTTCCAGTCGAAACCGTCGGTGGTGAGCGCCTCGGCGAGACGACGTGCCTTGTCGCGCCCCTCCTCGATCCCGGCATTGAGCATCAAGAGGGCGAACTCGTCCCCGCCCAGCCGTCCCACGGCGTCCGACTCGCGCACATTGGCCAGCAGCAGCTCCGCAACCCGGACCAGCGCGGCGTCTCCTGCAGCATGCCCCAGCCGGTCGTTGACGCCCTTGAATCCGTCGAGGTCGAGATAAAGGATCACCGCCGGCGCATCGTAACGCGTGCAATAGGCCATGGTCCGGTTCATCGCCGCCACGAAGCCGCGCCGGTTCAGGGCGGGTGTCAGGACGTCATGATCCGCCGCCGCTTCGGCGGCCTCAGCGCGCAGGCGCAAAGCCTCGACTTCGGCGCGCAAGCGCTCGACTTCGGCGATCAGATCGATGTCGGCCGCAACACTCACGGTCGGCGAAACTCCAGGAGAGCGCGACTCACTGGGTCGGCTGATAACGGTCATGCTAGCGCGCTTGGTTGCGGGCGCAACGCGTGTGCTGTAACGGGCCGCTTTCCGCGACTGGAGCCTTGCTATGGCGACATCCTCGACGCCGGTGGCGATCATCATGGGCAGCCGGTCCGATTGGCCGACGATGAAACACGCCGCAGACGCGCTCGATGCACTCGGCGTCGGCTGGGAAGCCAAGGTCGTCTCGGCCCACCGCACCCCCAGACGCCTCTATGAAGTGGCCACGGGCGCCAAGGCAGCAGGGTTCAAGCTGATCATCGCCGGCGCCGGCGGCGCGGCCCATCTGCCGGGCATGGCGGCGTCCATGACCGACCTGCCCGTGCTCGGCGTGCCGGTGGAATCCAAGGCGATGAAGGGCATGGATAGCCTGCTGTCGATCGTCCAGATGCCTGGCGGCGTTCCTG
>DASVTM010000361.1:0-2814 GCA_036387575.1 Brevundimonas sp. | reverse complement strand
ATCCTGACCACGCGCCAATGCCTGTTGAACCCCAACCGCAACACCGGCTGGACCGAGCAGGCCGCCAGCATCGCCCTGACCGAGGCGCTGGGTGCGCGCAAGATCGTCTGGCTCGGCGACGGTCTCCTGAACGACCACACTGACGGGCACGTCGACAACCTCGCCCGCTTCGTCGCGCCGGGCGTCGTAGCCGTGCCTATGGCCTTCGGTACCAACGATCCCAACACCGAGGCCTATGAGAACGCCGCCGCCGCCGTGCGCGCCGCGACCGACGCCGAGGGTACTCCGCTGAAGGTGCTGCTGATCCCCTCGCCGGGCTTCATCGCCGACGAGGACGAGCGCCCGATCCCGGCCAGCCACATGAATTTCCTCATCGCCAACGGCGCAGTGATTGTCCCGACCTACGGAACCGCCATGGCCGCCCGTCTGGCCTGCGAAGCCTTGGCCACCGTCTTTCCCGACCGTGAAATCATCCCCCTGTCGTCGAACGCCATCCTGACGGGCGGCGGATCGTTCCACTGCATTTCCCAGCAGGAGCCCGCCTGATGCCCCGCACAATCTCCGTCGCCGGCCTGCAGACGTCCTACGGCGAGGACATGGGCGCCAACATCAGGAAGACGGCTGACCTCGTGCGTCAGGCGGCGTCCAAGGGTGCGCAGGTCATCCTGCCTTCTGAGCTATTTCAGGGACCGTATTTCTGCGTCTCGCAAGAGGAGCACTGGTTCAGCACGGCCTATCCCTGGCGCGAACACCCGGCGGTGATCGCAATGGCCGAAGTCGCCAAGGACCTCGGCGTCGCCATCCCGGTGTCGATCTTCGAGAAGGAAGGTCCGCACTACTACAACTCGATCGTCATGCTCGACGCCGACGGATCGCCGCTCGGCCTCTATCGCAAGAGCCACATTCCCGACGGCCCCGGCTATCAGGAGAAATACTATTTCCGCCCCGGCGATACGGGCTTCAAGGTTTGGGACACGCGCTTCGGCAAGGTGGGCGTCGGTATCTGCTGGGACCAGTGGTTCCCCGAGGCGGCGCGGGCCATGGCGCTCATGGGCGCCGATGTTCTGATGTATCCGACCGCGATCGGCACCGAGCCGCATGATGCGAACCTGAACACGGCCCAGCCTTGGCGGCGCGCCATGCAGGGCCACGCGGTGTCGAACGCCATCCCGGTCGTCGGCGCCAACCGGATCGGCCATGAGGCGGTGACTCTGGTCGGCCAGACCTTCTACGGGCACTCCTTCATCGCCGACCAGCAGGGCGAACTGGTCGAAAGCCTTGGGGCCGAGGAGGAGGGATCGGTGGTCCACACCTTCGACCTCGCCGAGCTGGACCGCTACCGTGCCGCATGGGGCTTTTTCCGAGATCGTCGGACGGACCTGTACGGTACGCTGGCTTCGCCGCGTCCCACGAGCTGAAAACGGGCGGCGGGCGCCTCTTCCCTTCGAGGGTCTGAACCGCCATCTAGCGGCCTATGACCGAGACCCTCGACGCCCCCGCCTCGCCCGCCGCTGTTGCTAACGGCAAGATCCCCGTCACCGTCCTGACCGGCTACCTCGGTGCGGGCAAGACGACGTTGTTGAATCGCATCCTGACCGAAGACCACGGCAAGCGTTACGCCGTCATCGTCAACGAGTTCGGCGAGATCGGCATCGACAACGACCTCGTGGTTGGGGCCGACGAGGACGTGTTCGAGATGAACAACGGCTGCGTCTGCTGCACGGTACGCGGTGACCTGATCCGCGTGGTGGCTGGGCTGATGAAGCGCCAACGCCCCGGCAAGCCTGCGTTCGACGCCATCATCGTCGAGACCACAGGCCTCGCCGATCCCGGCCCGGTGGCCCAGACCTTCTTCGTCGACGAGGACGTCAAGGCCAAGACCCAGCTCGACAGCGTCACCGCTCTGGTCGACGCCAAGCACGTTATGGCCCGTCTGGACGACTCCAAGGAGGCGCGCGAGCAGGTGGCCTTCGCCGACCGCATCATTCTCAACAAGGTCGATCTGGTTTTAGAGGCCGAACTGGTTGTGGTCGAGCAACGCCTGCGCAAGCTCAACCCGCTGGCCCCGATCATCCGCGCCGAACGCGCCAATGTGCCGCTGGATCAGGTGCTGGGTCTGCACGGCTTCGATCTTGAACGTATCCTCGATCTGAACCCCGAGTTCACCAACCCGGGTCATGGCGAGGCAGGCCACGTCCACGACGAACATTGCGGCCACGGCCATCACGACCATGCTGGTCACGACCATGCTCATCATGACCACGACCACGACCATGGCGCGCGCGGCCATGCGCACGAGGACGATATCAAGGGCGTCTCGGTCTCGGTCGACGGGCCGATGAACGGCGTGAAATTCACCGCTTGGCTCGACAAGCTGCTGGGCGAGCAGGGCCAGAACATCCTGCGCGCCAAGGGCATCATCGACGTTCAGGGCGAAGACCGCCGTCTGGTGTTCCAGGCCGTCCACATGATCCTCGAGGGCGATCTGCAGCGCGAGTGGAAAGCGGGCGAACGCCGCTGGAGCCGCGCGGTCTTCATCGGACGCGACCTCGACGAAGCTGCACTCAAGGCCGGTTTCGAGAGCTGCGCAGCGTGAGTTTCGCGTTCGACGCCCAGGTCACTGCCGCCCTGTTCGACAAGGACGGCGCCGTCTTCACGCTCGGCGACGGGTCGGTCCGGTTCGAGGACGGATCCTACAATCAGGTCCACGACGGCGCGGTGTTGTGCGCCGCCCTGCATCCTTCCGGCGAAGGTCTGGTCACTGGTGGTGACGACGGTCGGGTGATCTGGAGCCGCAAGAACGAGGCGGGCGTG
>DASVTM010000360.1:0-8472 GCA_036387575.1 Brevundimonas sp. | reverse complement strand
CCGACGCCATTCGTCCGGAGTAGCGCTGGGGGCCGAAACCTCGAAATCCGGACGACGAACATAGCTCAGGGAATGCTCTGAGATAATCACGAGGTCAGGATGCAGCGCGCGGATTTGTTCGAGCGCGGCTACTCGCCAGGTGAGGCACTCGGTGAAGATCCTTCGTAGACGGGAACTGACCACATCGACCGCGGCCGGCGGGCACGAGGATTTCAGCACCGTCGTCAGCACGGCGTCCTGGCTTGTGGCGAAAGCCGCGACGGGCGTGAACCATTGGGCAGCATGCGAGTCGCCGAATAGCACGACCCTGCGACCCGAGAGGAATAGGGCTAACACGACGCCCAAATCCGGTTCCCACTCCAGGTCCCATCGCTACAAGGGCGCAAATCGGGAATCTGCACCGCCTCCCAAACCTCTTATTGCAGCGCAACATACTACTGGCTAGGTAGAGCTCGGCTTTATCGGGGAATATGAACCATGCGCGTCACGATGATCGGCACAGGCTATGTGGGTCTGGTGAGCGGAGCCTGCTTCGCGGACTTCGGGCATACGGTCACCTGCGTCGACAAGGATCCGTCCAAGATCGAGCGGCTGAACGGTGGCGAGATTCCGATCTTCGAACCCGGCCTGGACGATCTGGTGGCCAAGAATGTCAAGGCGGGACGGCTGTCGTTCACCCTCGACGGCGCAGAGGCCATCCGTGACGCTGAAGTCGTATTCATCGCCGTCGGCACGCCGACACGCCGTGGCGACGGCCATGCCGACCTTTCCTATGTCTACGCCGCCGCCGAGGAGATCGCCGGACTGATCGACGGCTTCACCGTGGTGGTCACGAAATCCACCGTCCCGGTCGGCACCGGTGACGAGGTCGAGGCGATCATGCGACGCGTGCGGCCCGACGGCGAGTTCGCCGTCGTCTCCAACCCCGAGTTTCTGCGCGAAGGCGCCGCGATCGAGGACTTCAAGCGGCCGGACCGCGTCGTCATCGGCACCGAGGACCCCAAGGCGCGCGCGGTCATGGGCGAATTGTACCGTCCGCTGAGCCTCAGCGATTTCCCGGTCGTCTACACGGCCCGCCGTACCTCCGAGCTGATCAAATACGCGGGCAACGCCTTTCTCGCGATGAAGATCACCTTCATCAACGAGATGGCCGACCTGTGCGAAAAGGTCGGAGCGGACGTCCAGCAGGTCGCCAAGGGGATCGGCCTGGATGGCCGGATCGGGTCGAAATTCCTGCACGCGGGCCCGGGATACGGCGGCTCCTGCTTCCCCAAGGACACCATCGCCCTTGTCCGCACGGCCCAGCAGTACGGCGCGCCGGTCCGCCTGATCGAGACAACCGTTGAGGTCAATGACGCGCGCAAGAAGGCAATGGCCAAGCGGGTCGAGGCCATGATCGGCGACCTGAATGGCAAAACGGTCGGCATTCTGGGCCTGACCTTCAAACCCAACACCGACGACATGCGCGACAGCCCCAGCCTGGACATCATCCCGGCGTTGCAAGCCATGGGCGCCAAGGTCAAGGCCTTCGACCCTGAGGGCATGAAGGAAGCCGCCCACCTGTTCACCGACCTGGAGCTGGTCGATGGCCCCTATGCCGCAGCCCAGGGCGCCGACGCCCTGATCCTGCTGACGGAGTGGGACCAGTTCCGCGCGCTTGATCTGGCCAGGATCAAGGACAGCATGAACCAGCCGGTGCTGCTGGATCTGCGAAACGTTTACAAGCCTGCCGAAGCGCGCGCTGCGGGCTTCACCTACTCCAGCATCGGGCGCGCTTGACCTGATATCGCGTGTGCAAGGCGTTCTCACGCCGTTAGCACGCGGTCGCCGGGCGGGATGCGGCTCGAGGCGTTACAGGCCGGCTGACGCTTTCGTTGTCAGCCCCGGATCGCATCCTGCGCGTCGACCGACGGCGTACGTAGGCTGTGAACCGGGGCTGCGGTCATGACCGGGCGTCCGGAGGTTGACTTGCCGCTGCGCTCCCCTCCCGGCCTGACTTCCCCAGACGCGGGCACAACAACGATCAAGGTTTTTGGCGCATTAACCTTACCGCCTGAAAAGCATAAGACTTCATAAAAAACAAACCAACAGTATAAAACGCACGTTATAACCGACCTGTCAGTATCTCCTCGTAGGATCGAGGAATAACTGATGTTCGGGAAGCGTTCGGGATTAGCAATACTGGTCTGTGCCGGCGCCCTGCTGAGCGCGGCTGGACAGGCCTGCGCCCGCGCCGACGACATGCCCCTCGGGCAGCTGGCATCACCGCCGACCGGCTATATCGACATGTGCGAGCGGACCCCCGTCCTGTGTGTCCAGACCCCGAACGCCACGCCCAGCCAACTTGACGCCGTGCGCCGGTGGGCCGCCCAGACCCGGTGGAGCGTGATCTTCGCTCGCAGGTTAGGCGTCCCGACGCTTGATGCGGTCAGTCGCAGCGAAAGAGCGACAGCCGCGACCGGGCCTGCTTCCGACGTTGTCGGCGAGGCGCCCCTTCCTCTTCCCGCCTCTCAACAGGCTTCGGCTTCAACCGCAGGGTCGCCGATCCCGGCGACTGTAGCGAATCCGCAATCGCTGGCGCTCGTCGCGAGCCCACGTCGGTGGGACCTGGCCCGAACCCGAGCAGTCGTTTCGGTCGCACCGAGGCCGGTGGAAGCGGCTTCCCCGGCGGCGGGCGCAGCGTCGCCGCCTGCCCAGGCGGACAAGACGACGCCGGGCGAAGACTGGCAGCCGCCGCGCTTCTTTGCCGATCTCGGCATGGATCAGCTCAACGAAATCAACAGGACAGTTAACCGCGCCATAAGGCCCACCAGCGACCTCGCCGCCTTCGGCAAGGTCGAATACTGGACGATTCCGCGAGGTTCGGGCGCGGCTGGCGACTGCGAGGACTATGTCCTCGCCAAGCGCCAAGCCCTGATCCAGGCGGGCGCACCGGTAGAATCGCTGTCCATTGCCGTGGTGCAGACGAGCCGGCGCGAAATGCACACTGTGCTTTTGGTCGCCACGCGGGACGGCGAGGTCGTACTCGACAACCTGACCCCGTGGATCGTATCCTGGCGCGCAGCTCCCTACACATGGCTTCAGCGCCAGGCGCGCGGCTCGGCCCTGACGTGGGTCTATTCGGGCCTCTCGGCCTAGGCATTTCCAAGCCGTGACCAGACTTGCGGACGCCAACGGTTGGACACCTCGATTGCGAAAATCGTAAGGGTCGTCGATCCTGTCTGGAGTCGCAATGTTCCTGCTCAAGTCTTTCCTGCCGTGCGGCCTCGCGCTCGGCGTTGCCGTCCTGATCCCGGCCTGCGCCTCTGCAGCCGACAGCACCGCTTTCACCCTGACGACCGGGACGGAACGGACGCCGGAACAGCTGGTCACGCGTTTCGACAAGGCCGATCTGGAACTGAAAGTCTTGCCGCAATCGAAGACGATCGAAGGCGTCGCGACACTTGACCTGACAGCGACCGGCCGCCTCGCCCACGTGGTTCTGGAGTTCGATACCGTCTTCAACGTGTCCTCGGTTTCGGTCGACGGACAGGCGCTTGCCGCCAGCCAATGGTCCAACCCCGATGGGCGAATGACCATCACCCTGCCCCTACCGCTGACCGCGGGAGCGACCGCCTCTGTGCGCATCGCGTATTCCGGATCGCCGCACCGGGCGAAGAACGCGCCTTGGGACGGCGGCTTCGTCTGGTCGACGACGCCTGACGGCCAACCATGGATCGCCACCGCAGTTCAGGGCGAGGGCTGCGACCTGTTCTGGCCCTGCATCGACCATCCGCAGGGCGAGCCGGCACGCGTCGATCTGCACATCACCGTCCCATCGGAGCTGTCCGCGCCGTCCAACGGTCGCTTTCTCGGCAAGATCGACAATGGCGACGGGACGACGACCTGGAACTGGACGGCGGCGCATCCGGACACTTATGCGATCGCGCTCAACGTCGGTCCCTATGTCGAGATGACCGCGGACTACCGCAGCCGCTTCGGCAATGTCGTGCCGCTGCATTTCTGGCGGTTGGCCACCGATCGTCAGGACCGCGCCGAGGCCCTGTTCGCCGAATTTCCGAAGATGCTCGACTTCTACGAGGCCGAGGTCGGCCCCTTCCCGTTCGGTGACGAGAAGATGGGCGTGGTCGAGACCCCGCATCTGGGCATGGAGCACCAGACCATCAACGCCTACGGCAACGCCTACAAGCTGGACGGCAAAGGCTACGACTGGCTGCTGCAGCACGAGCTGGCCCATGAATGGTTCGGCAACCAGATGACCAATGCGTCGTGGGACGACATGTGGCTGCACGAGGGGCTCGGCACCTATATGCAGCCACTTTACGCGCGCTGGCTGAACGGCGACCGCTATATGGAGGCCGAGCTGGCGACCATGCGGCTGACGTTGAAGAACAATTTCCCGCTGGTTTCGGGACGCGTTCAGGACTCCGGCACGGTTTACACAGACGCTACCGGCCCCGGTCTTGACCTCTATTACAAGGGCGCACTGGTCGCTCATTCGCTGCGGCTGCTGATCGGGGACGAGGCATTCCAGCGGTCTCTGACCCGGCTGGTCTACGGTCGCCCCGATCCGCGGCCGGGCAATTTCGAAGCGCTCTACGCCTCGACGCCGGACTTCATCCGCATCGTCGAAGAAGAGAGCCACAGGCATCTCGGCTGGTTCTTTTCGACCTATCTCTATCAGGCCGCGCTCCCGCAGCTCGAGATGACGCGGAACGGCGACCGGGTCAGTCTGAACTGGATCAATGCTGCCGGCGCCTTCCCCATGCCCCTGGAAGTCGAGGTTGACGGTCAGGTCCGCTCACTGGCGATGCGCGATGGCCACGACGCCTTCACTGCACCGGCAGGCGCCCACATCCTGATCGATCCGCACAACAAGGTCCTGCGCCAGCTCGATTTCGTCGACGCCTATCAAGCTCGTCAGCGCGAAGAATCCGGCGCGCCGCAGCCTCGCCACTAGCTAGTCGATCGCCCTCGCAGTGATCGACTGCGAGATCATCTCGCAGGCGCCCTGGGTGCTCAAAAAGGCGATGTCGGCGGCGTCGCGCCCGCAGGCGATCCGCACCAGACCTTCGATAGGCGCCAGGCCCGTCGGATCGACCAGCCACCAGCCGTTTGACAACCAGACCTCGAAAATGGCGTGGAAGTCCGGCGGATCCAGCAGATGAGCATAGGCGCTTACCGCTCGCGCCGGGATACCGGACGCCCGGCACAGGGTGATCCCCAGATGCGTGAAGTCGCGGCAAACTCCGGCTCGGTCGATGAAGGTGCGAGCCGCTGTCGTCTCGGTGTCCGAAACACCGAATTCGTAGTCCACGTTCTCCTTGATCCAGCCGAGGATCGCCAGCACGCGCTCGCCGCCCGAGGTCTCGCCGAACTGACGCTGAACGAAGCGACCGAACTGGTCCGACGGACAATAGCGGCTGGGCAGCAGATAGGTCAGCGTCTCTGACGGAAGCTCGTTCCAGTCATGCTGGCGCACTCCTGTCGGCAACCCCTTCAGGGACCCGTTGTCGACCGTCGCCTCGTAGACCAGAGAAACGTCGCCTGCGAGATGCGCCCTCAGGGCCCGGGCGCCGAATACCTCGTCCTTGTCCTCATGAAACCTTACCTCCGGCGTAGTCGTTAGGCTTTCCTCGAGAATGTCCTGACCCGGCCAGTGCGCAACCTCGATCTGGTAGATCGCATCCGTCGGCGGGTCGAAACGATAGACAAGCTCGGCGCGGACACGCAGCTTCATGGGCGGACGAAACTTTCAAAGACGGGGAAATACGGCTGCTGAACGGCACGCAGTTGCGCCCGTTCCGTGGGGCGCGGTTTAGCGCTTGGGCCGACTATAGCACCAGACCACGCAGTGCGAAAAAGCGGCATCGCGCAATCTTTTACGGTTCGAGCTCGATGTCCCAGTAGAGATAGTCGAGCCAGCTCTGGTGCAGATAATGCGGCGGAAACCGGCGGCCTGCGTCTTGTAGCTGATAGGCATTCGGGCGGTGCGGCAGGCGCCGGATCGGCATCTGGGCCTGACGCGGAGTGCGGCCGCCTTTGCGCAGATTGCAGGGCGAACAGGCGGCGACGATGTTTTCCCAGGTGGTACGGCCACCATGGGATCTCGGCACCACGTGGTCGAAGGTCAGCTCGGCGCTCTCGCCGCAATACTGGCAGGCAAAACCATCGCGCAGGAAAACGTTGAAACGGGTGAAGGCGGGGCTGCGGTTCTGGTCGACATAGCTCTTCAGCGCGATCACGCTGGGCAGCTGCATCTCCATAGAGGGGCTGCGCACGATCTTGTCATAATGAGAAACGACGTCAACGCGATCCTGATAGACGGCTTTCACCGCCTCTTCCCAAGGCCATAACGACAACGGGTAATAGGACAGCGGCCTGAAATCAGCGTTCAGCACCAGCGCCGGAAAACCGGACGGTGGTCGGATCAAGGCCTGCATGAGGCCCTCCCGCAAGGCTGGAGGTGGTGTGAGGCGACAGGACTGAAGACGCGTCTCCTTCCTTATTCGTGTCGGTACGTTAGGCCAGATTCGACGACGCCGCCATGACGTTCCGCCGGCGGATCGATCACGATTTTCCACCTAAGTTCGTGATAGACTCTTCATCAACTTCGGCGCGATGCGTCCGGAAACCCGGGCAGGCTCCAGCCATATCGCAGCGCGCCGGCGCGCAGGCCGAAGCCACACAAGGCCGCAATCACGGCGGCAGGCCAAGGCGAAAGCTCCGGCATTCTCAGCACCACATAGACAGTCGCCGCCAGCAAGGCCGCGGAAACGGTGATCTCGCGCCGAAGCAGGATCGAGGGCTGACCCGCCAGCAAGTCCCGCACGATGCCGCCGAAACAGGCGGTCAGAGCGCCCATGACGATGCAGATCAGCGGCGCGGCGCCGACCGCCTCGGCCTTGGCCGCGCCGAGTACTCCGTAGGCGCCGAGGCCGATCGCATCGAGCCACAGCAGGGCCCTGAAGCGCCAATCGCGTCGGCCGATCATCCAGATGACCACCGAAGCCGCGATGCATATGGCGATGTAGCGCCAGTCTTGAACCCAGAAGACCGGAACGCCGAGCAGCAGGTCGCGCAGGGTGCCGCCCCCGACCCCTGTAATGGCCGCGAAAAAGGCGAAGGTGACGAGGTCGTGCCTCTCACGTGCGGCCGCCAAGGCGCCGGTCGCGGCGAACACGGCGACGCCTGCGAAATCCAGCACTGACAGCAGCCGCTGCGGGTCGGCCAGCGCCTTCGCCGTCTCGGGGTCCATCAGCGGCGTCATCAGATCTCCCCCATCCTCGCTTCTTCAAGCGCGATCTCGCCACGCTTGACCCCGCCGTACCAACCCCACAGCAGATGCGCCGCCACGCTCCGGTGCGGTCGCCAGCGTTCAGCGCGCAGATAGGCCTGTTTCTCATTGGGTCGCAACTCGGCCCGGTCAGCCCAGCGCATGGCTTCCTGCAGCGCGATGTCGCCGCCGGGAAAGACGTCGGTCCTCCCTTCGCAGAACATCAGGAAGGTCTCGGCGGTCCAGCGACCGACACCCTTGATCGCCACCAGCGCCGCCGTCGCCTCGGCGTCCGAAAGCCGTCCCAGATGGTCGAATTCGATCCGGCCCTCGGTCTGGGCGAGCGCAATCTCGTGGCCATAACGCGCCTTCTGCCCCGACAGTCCGAAGGACCGCAGCGTCTCGATATCGCACGCCAGCACCGCATCAGGCGTCACCTCGCCGTTCAGACCATCGACCGTTCGACTCCAGATCGCGGCGGCTGAAGCGACAGAGACCTGCTGCTCGACGATCATCCGGAACAGGCCCTCATAGCCGCCGATCCGGGCCCGCCATTCGAACACGGGGGTCCCGGCATGGGCGCGCGCCAGAGCCGGGTCGAGTTCCGCCAATGCCACCCGGGCGGCGGTTATTTGTTCAGCAGTGGGGAAGGAGGACATGGCACCTCAGACAGATGAGGCAGACCGACTTTGGCTGCTCGACAAGCGGCTAGTCTGGACCACTACGAAGGCGCGATCACCGCTAATCCGCAAGCTCCGGCCGTGGCGGCCGAAAATCGCGAGAGATCGCTGATTTTGCGGAGATGGCTGGATCGACAACCCGTCATCACCTCACTAGCGTTCGCCGCCATGCATGATTTCGATAATTTCTTGGAGCCTGTGGGTCGCCAGCGATTCCTGACGGAATACTACGGCGTTAAGCCCCTCCATATTGCCGCGACGTCGGAAGCGCTCAACAGCCCGTGGTTTGACTGGAAGCGGCTAAATGCCCTTCTGTCGCAGACCGCAATCTGGACGCCAGATAACCTAAAGCTTCTTCAGAACGGCAGCACCGTGCCGCCTGAGCGGTATTGTGTAGAGGTTGCCACCCCTGTTGGGCGGACGCTCCGGCCCTCACCGGCGAAGGTCGAGACCTACCTGTCACGGGGGGCAAGCTTGGTTGCAAACGATATCCATACGCTAACGCCGGAAATCGCA
>DASVTM010000359.1:0-4783 GCA_036387575.1 Brevundimonas sp. | reverse complement strand
ACTGAGGCTCTGAGGCATGGCGGCGGCAGGCGTCGGAGGCAGCGATGGTCCAGAAGTCCGGCGCGTTCTCGATGGGCAGATAAAGACCGTCCTTCATTGGCGGCGACGCCAACTTGGCCAGCGCCCGATCCCATTCCGCCTTGCGAGGCTGACCTTTACGCTCGCGCCAGGCCTGCGCCGTCTCCAGCGCCCAGCGGAAATACTCCAGCTCGAACGTGGGATTGGTCGTGGTCAGCGGATCATAGTTCTCCTGCGCCGGGATCATCGGCGTGCCGAGGTTCAGCCGGCCATCGCGTTCGATCGGCCATGAGGCCAGCAGGTCGGCGGTCGCCTCGACTACCTCGCCATAGCGACCCAGCACCGCCGGATCCTTCTCGGCGCGCCAGACCAGTTCGGCCAGCAGGATCGAATGCGGCTGCTGCCACATGATAAAGGGCGACACGAGGCTGGGGCTGTTACGCCCATCAGGCCCGACCATCTTGGGCCACCAGGCGCCCTGAACGTGGTGACGCGCGGCTTCGGCTCGAGCGTTCGCGAGGTTGCCGACATACCAGGGCAAGCTGCGCTCCAGCATCTCCGGATGCCCCCAGAGCGCCTGCCAGCCCGAATGCCAGGGATGCATCTCGAGATGGAATTTGCCGTACCAGCTGTTGGAGAACAGTCCCTCTTCCTGAGGCGGCAAGGCGCCTGCGCCGTTCACCGCCGACAGATACTGGGACAGGACGACACGACGCTCGAGCTCGGCCGCACGAGGATCGGTGGAGCCCGAGAAATCGACCGCGCCGCCCTTGGTCCAGAAGTCATGCCATTGGGCCGTCGCGGCCTGAACACCGGCGCTGTAGGCGGGCGTCGCAGGCGCCTCGGCCTGCTGATCGAAGCGGACCATGACGGTCAGCCGGTCGCGACCGGTCGATACGACGCGGAAGGCGTCGGCGCCGGTTTGGTCGACTTTGCCCGAGGCCGTGATGGAGGAATAATAGGTGGTCTCATCCAGAGTCCGCCGAATGCGGATATCGCCCGTGTCGTGGGCGACGACGCTCAGGCTCTGCGCGCCATCGCCTTCAAAGAGAGTGGTGTCAGGGTTGATGGCCGGGTTCACCTCAGGATAGCGGACCTGAACGCCCAAGCCCTCACTGGCGACCAGTGGCGACGCGATCTCGACCATCACCATGTCCAGCGTCGGATGCACCCGCGTGACGACCTCGACGGGCTGTCCGTCATAGGTGAAGCGGCTGGTCAGGGCGCCTGTCCACAGGTCCAGCGTCTGGGTCGCGCCGGAGACCTTGGCGAAGTCCAGCGCCTGACCGTCCTTCAATATCAGACCGATCCGGGCCAGTGAGAACCGGTGCGGATTGGCCCGCAGCCAGTTGTAGGCCGGGTTGGTGTCCGCATCGGCCCAGGACTTCATCCAGGCATAGGGCTGATCACCTCGCCCCGGCACCGGGACCTGAACGAGGCCGTTCTGCTCGGTGTAGCCCTCAGGGTTCGGGAAGCTGTGCCAGGCCCACTGGGCCATAGTCATCAGCGGCGCGAGCTCCGAGTATTGCTCGGGAAACGTCTGCAGTCCGGTGATGTCGGCGGTGAAGCCGAGCGCGCCGTTGCCCAGCATGATCGGAGCATGGCGATCGATGGCGGTCAGGACGACGTTATGCCGTGACACCAGCGCCTGACGGTCGATCGGATGAGCGGGAGCGACGATCGCCGCCGGCGTCGTCTGGGCCATGGCCGCCGCCGGAGCGGTCAGCAGGGTGAAGGCGAGCAGTGCGGAGCGAATACGCATCAGACCCGCTCCGTCCGGCCGAGCACGGCGCCTTTCCAGCCGTACCAGGCGACCACCGCGAAACAGACGCAGGGCAGGATGAAGGCGATGTTGGCGCCGTAGAGATCGGCGATCTTGCCCATCGGCCAGGGCAGCAGAACCCCGCCGCCGATCGCCATGACCATCAGCGATGACGCCTTCTTGGTTCCGGCGCCGAGGCCCGTCGTGCCGAGGGCGAAGATGGTCGCGAACATGGTCGACATGAAGAAGAACACTGCGATCAGCGCGATCGGCGACACCCGCTCGATCCCCGCGACGACGATCAGCGTCAGGGCGACGTTGATCAGGCCGTAGGTGGTCAGAAGCACGCGGGGCTTGACCCGCAGCAGCAGCGCGGTCGCGGCGAAGCGTCCGACCAGATAGCCGATGGCCGCCAGTGACAGCATGAACGCGCCCTGCTGCGATGTCAGACCGTTCCAGTTGTGGGTGACCAGATTGATGAAGTAGGCGCCAATCCCGACCTGCGCGCCGATGTACAAAGCCTGCGTGATGACGCCGGCGATGAAGTGGGGCTGTTGCGACAGGGGGCGGGCAGGGGCGTCGCCGGCGACCGCATCGCCATGGTCCGACAGACCGGTCTCAGGCAGGCGGGCGCGCCAGACGGCGAAGGCGAAGATCACGACGCCGACGGCGATCACGCCATAGACGACCTGGATCGAACGGGTCGCGCCACCGAGGGCCTCGGTCGTCGTCGGGCTGAAGAACACCGCGCCGCCGATCAGGGGTCCGAAGAAGACGCCGAGCGCGTTGAACGACTGGGCGAGGTTCAGCCGTTGCGAGGCCTTGGCCGGGTCGCCGAGCACGTTGACGTAAGTGTCTGCCGAGGTCTCGAGAATGCAAAGGCCCGCCGCCAGCACGAACATCGAGCCGACGAAAGGCATGAACGCGCCTGCGCCCGCCGCAGGAATGAACAACAGCGCGCCTATCGCGGTCACCGCGAGGCCGGTGACGATACCGAACTTGTAGCCCTTGGCGTGGAGCAGCATGCCCGCCGGAACCGAGAGCAGCAGATAGGCGCCGAAATAGGCGATCTGGAGCCACGAGCTGTCCGCCTGACTGATGCTCAGCGTCTCCTGGAAATGCTTGTTCAGGACGTCGAGCAGACCGTAGGCCAGCCCCCAGATCAGGAAGCAGGCGATGGCGAACGCCAGCGGCCCTTTCAGCGATCCTGCGGGGGCGGCGAGGCCTCCGGGTGTGTGGGCGGCGTGGATTTCGATGCTCATGGCGTCCTCGGTGTTTCCGTGTGCCCTACCGTCTTTCGCGGCTTCGGCGGGGGTAATATGGTGAAGCTAGATGCGGTAGATCGCCTCGGCGTTGGCGGCGAACAGCCGTTCGCGCTCGGTCACGCTGAAGTCGGCTGTGATCGCATCGAACGCTGAAAAGAAGGCCTCGAAAGATCCGTGAGTCCGCTCGACCGGGAAGTCGGAGGCGAACATGGCGCGCTCGGTCCCGAACGCATCGATGCATTCGAGCACGATCGGACGCAGGGTTTCGGCCGTCCAGGCGCGGTCGGTGATCCCCAGTCCCGAGATCTTGATCGAGACTTGGGGCTGAGCGGCCAACAGACGCAAGCCGGTGCGCCAGCGCTTCATCCCGTCGGCGTCGCGGTCGGTCGGCAGACCTGCGTGATTGACGATCATGGGCACGTCAGGATGGCGCGCGGCGATGACAAAGGCCGTCGCCATTTGGGACGGGTAGAGCTGCAGGTCGAACGACAGCCCGTGGGGCGCCAGCTTACCGAAGCCGACCTCCCACGCGGGATCCAGCAGCAGGTCGCGGTCGGTATAGGTCTTCGACGGATCCTCGTGCCAACAGACGATCTGACGCACGCCGCGCACGTTCGGACGTGCCGCATGAGCCTCGAGAAGGGCGTCGAGATCCGGGTCCAGCATGTTCGCCCCAGCGACGATGCCTTGGGGATAGCCGTAGGCCTCGGCCATGGCCTGCAACCAGTCGGTCTCGGCCAGTTGCTCCCCGCGCGGCAGACCGCATTCGACATGGACGATCTTGTCCACCTGCCAACCGGATGTGTCGGCCAGATAGTCGGATAAGCCATAGTTCCGACCGGCGATGCCGCTCATGTCCCCTGCCGGATTGTTGGGCAGGGGGTCGTCCTGCAGCCAGCTATAGCGGGCGCGCGACAGGTCCCACAGGTGGACGTGCGGATCGACGATGCGAAGGTCCGACGCCACCCGCGCGGCCCTAGTAGGTCGTGCGTCCGCCCGACGTGTCGAACGTCGAGGCGGTGGTGAAACTGCATTCTTCGGACGCCATGAAGCACACCATGGCGGCGCTTTCGTCGACTTCGCCCAGACGGCCCATCGGGATCCTGGAGCGCATATAGTCGACCTGGCTTTGGGGCATCTGGGCCAGGATCGGGCTCTCGAACGTGGCGGGCGTCAGAGCGTTGGCGATCACGCCCTTGCCGGCCAGTTCCTTGCCCAGCGACTTGGTGAAGCCGATCACGCCGGCCTTCGACGCCGAATAGGCCGAGGCGTTCGGGTTGCCTTCCTTGCCTGCCACCGAGGCGACGTTGACGATCCGGCCGTAGCCGTTGGCCAGCATGAAGGGCACGACGGCGCGCGAGCAGTAGAAGACACCGTTCAGGTTGATGTCCATCACCCGTTTCCAGCTGTCGATCGGAAACTCGTGCACCGGCACTGTAGCGCCCGTGATGCCCGCTGAGGCGACGAGGATGTCGATCTTGCCGAGGATCGCGTTCGAGGCTTCGGCAGCGGCGGCCACGGCATCGGCGTCGGAAACATCGAGAGCGATCGTATCGAGCGCGCCGATCTCCTCAGCCGCGGCCTTGAGCGCGTCGGCGTTCAGGTCCCAGAGGACGACCTTGCCGCCCTCGGCGACGATGCGGGCGGCGGTGGCTTTGCCCAGACCGGAGGCGCCGCCGGTGACGACGGCGCAGCGGCCGGCGAAACGCCCTGAATAGACGCTCATCGCGACCACGCT
>DASVTM010000358.1:0-8162 GCA_036387575.1 Brevundimonas sp. | reverse complement strand
CCGTCGGCCGGCTCACGCCGAACTCCTCGGCGAGATCGCGTTCCGAAGGCAGTCGCGTCCCGACCGGATAGCGGCCCTCGGCGATGCCGGCCGAGACCGATCCGGCGACTTGTTGATACAGTTTTCGGGTGTCGGCGGTGGATGTGGTCATGCCGCATCCTTCTACGTCGCCCACGCGGGTCAGGCCAGTCCGCCCGTGCTTTCGTTTTCTTGAGTAACATGCCGATGACCCAGACCCAGATCGCCTCATCCAAATCGTCGCGCATGGCGCGAAAAACGGCCCAGATCGTGGATGCTCGCATTGTGGTGACGTGCCCCGGGCGCAATTTCGTAACCTTGAAGATCACCACGTCGGATGGGACCTACGGCCTGGGCGACGCCACCCTGAACGGGCGTGAGATGGCGGTCGCCGCCTATCTCAACGATCACATTCTGCCGCTGCTGATTGGCAAGGACGCACATCGTATCGAGGACATGTGGCAATACCTCTACCGGGGCGCCTACTGGCGTGGAGGGCCGGTGGGGATGACGGCCATCGCTGCCGTCGACGTGGCTCTGTGGGACATCAAGGCCAAGATCGCGGGTCTGCCGCTGTACCAGTTGCTGGGCGGAGCGTGCCGCGAGGGCGTCACCGTTTATGGCCATGCCAACGGCTCGACGATCGAGGAGACGGTGCAGGAGGCGCTGAAATACCGCGCGCTCGGCTACCGCGCCATCCGGCTGCAGTCCGGGGTGCCCGGCCTGAACAGCACCTACGGCGTGTCACGCGACAAGATGTTCTATGAACCCGCCGATGCGGCCCTGCCGACCGAGAATGAATGGTCGACCCCGCGCTACCTCCGCATGGTGCCGGAGTTGTTCAAGGCGGCGCGCGAGGCGCTTGGCTGGGATGTCGAACTGCTCCACGACGTGCACCACCGGCTGACGCCAATCGAAGCCGGACGTCTCGGCAACGACCTCGAGCCGTACCGCCCCTTCTGGCTGGAGGATGCGGTGCCCGCCGAGAACCAGGCCGCCTTCCGCACCATCCGCGCCCACACCACGACGCCGCTGGCCGTCGGCGAGATCTTCTCCTCGATCTGGGACTGCAAGACCCTGATCGAGGAAGGGCTGATCGACTATATCCGCGCCACCGTGGTCCACGCCGGAGGGATCACCCATCTGCGCCGGATCGCCGCCCTCGCCGACCTGCACCACGTCAAGACCGGCTGTCACGGCGCCACCGACCTGTCGCCCGTCTCGATGGCGGCGGCCCTGCATTTCGGCCTGTCCGTCCCGAATTTCGGCATTCAGGAATACATGCGTCATACGCCCGAGACCGACGCGGTCTTCCCGCATGAATATGGCTTCGAGGACGGCATGCTTCACCCGGGGGACGCCCCGGGGCTGGGCGTAGACCTCGACGAGACGCTGGCGGCCACGCATCCCTACAGCCGCGCCTATTTGCCGGTGAACCGACTTGAGGACGGGAGCATGTTCCATTGGTAGACCCAGGCAGACACCTCTTGGCGGCTGCTCTCGCGGCCCTTCTGGCGGGGCAGGCGACGCCGGGCTTGGGCCAGTCCATCGGCGACGCCACGGCCCATCCGGCGCTTTGGCCGACCGCTCACAGTCCCGCCGCCCTGACGGGGCCCGCGACTGAAGCCCGGGTGCGCGAGCTCCTCTCGCGCATGACGATCGAGGAGAAGGTCGGCCAGTTGATCCAGGCCGATATCGGCGCGATCACACCGGCTGATCTGGCGGCCTACCCGATAGGCTCGATTCTGGCGGGCGGGAGCTCATCGCCCAACGGCGACGAGCGATCACCCCCGCAGGCCTGGCTTGAGCTGTCACGCGCCTACCGCGCCGCAGCGCTGGCCCGGCCGGGCGCCGCCATCCCCCTGCTGTTCGGGGTGGACGCCGTCCACGGTCATAACAACATCGTCGGCGCGACACTGTTTCCGCACAACATCGGGCTCGGCGCCACTCGGGATCCCGAGCTTATCCGCCGCATCGTCGAGGCCACGGCGGCCGAGGTCGCCGCCACGGGCGCGAACTGGACCTTCGGCCCGACTTTGGCAGTGCCGCGCGACGACCGATGGGGTCGCACCTATGAAGGCTTCGCCGAGACCCCCCAAGTGGCCCGCAGCTATGCAGGCGCCTTCGTCGAAGGCCTTCAGGGCCCGCTTCGCGATGGCGGCCCCCTCGCCTCCGGCCATGTCATGGGGTCCGCCAAGCATTTCCTCGCTGACGGCGGCACCGCCGATGGCCGCGACCGGGGCGACGCCGTGGTGTCGGAACAAGAGCTGATCGATATCCACCTGTCCGGCTATCGAGAGGCCATCGACGCCGGTGTTCTGTCGATCATGGTGTCATTCTCCGGCTGGAATGGGGTCAAGCACACGGGCAACCGCTCGCTGCTGACCGACGTCCTCCGCGGCCCGCTCGGCTTCGACGGTCTGCTCATCGGCGACTGGGACGCTCACGCCTTCGTCCCGGGCTGCCGGCCCGACAGTTGCCCGGCTGCGATCAACGCCGGGCTCGACATGTTCATGGCCCCCAACGCCTGGAAGCCACTCTTCGTGAACACCCTGGCCCAGGCCCGGTCGGGCGAGATCAGCGCCGCCCGTCTGGACGAAGCCGTCAGACGCATCCTCCGCGTCAAGGTGGTTCTGGGCGTCCTCGATGCTCCCAACCCGGCCGAGGGCGACGTCGCGGTCATCGGGTCGGCGGATCACCGCGCCTTGGCGAGACGGGCTGTCGGCGAGTCCCTCGTGCTGCTCAAGAACAACGACGCAACCCTGCCTATCCGCGCCGGAGCCCGGGTTCTGGTGGTGGGCGACGCCGCTGATGACATCGGTCAGGCCTCAGGCGGCTGGACGATTAGCTGGCAGGGGACTGGCAACACCAATGCCGACTTCCCAGGTGCGACCTCGATCTGGGCCGGCGTTCGCGATGTGATTATGGCGGGCGGCGGATCAGCGAGCCTTAGCCCAGACGGCGCCTTCACGGACAGGCCCGATGTCGCCATCGTCGTTTTCGGCGAGACGCCCTACGCCGAGACCTACGGCGATCTCGACACCCTCGACTTCGCCCCGACCGGCCCGCTCGAGACTCTCAAGCGTCTGAAGGCGGCCGGCGTCCCCACGGTCTCCGTCTTCCTGTCCGGCCGCCCGCTGTGGACCAACCCGGAAATCAACGCATCCGACGCCTTCGTCGCCGCCTGGCTGCCCGGGAGCGAGGGTGCGGGGATCGCCGACGTCCTGATCGGCAATGCAGAGGGCAAGGCCCGCCACGATTTCAAAGGCGTGCTCGGCTTCTCATGGCCCCGCAGCGCCGGACAGTCGCCGCAGAATGTGGGCCAGCCCGACTACGATCCGCAGTTCGCCTATGGCTACGGCTTGCGCTACGGCGCGCCCGCCCAAACCCCTATCCTGTCCGAAGAGCCCGGCGTCTCGCCTGACGCTGCCGGACCGCCCCGCTTCTTCGCCAACGGCCGGTTCGTCGCTCCCTGGGCCCTGACTCTACGCGACTCGTCTGGAAACTTTCGCGTCGAGGCGCCCGGCCCGGCCTCCAGCCCCGGCGGCGCTCTGACCCTCGCCCCCGTCGACGGCCAGTCCCAGGAATCCGCTCGTCGCCTCACCTTCGTGGGCGGTCGCGAGGCCTCCGCCGTGATCGGCGGCGCACCGACCCGGTTTGCGCCCGGCCTGGCGCTGCGCCTGAGCTACCGACTGGAGAGCCCCCCGGCCGAGGATACGACTTTGTGGCTTGGTTCGCGCGGCCTGCGGATCGCCTCCGCGCTCAAGACCGAGACCGGCTGGACAAGCCTGACCGTGCCCCTGTCCTGCTTTGGCGGCGCGGCGGATGCGACAGTTTCTGCGATCCGCCTCGGCACGGCCGGGGCCATGACCCTGTCGTTCGAGGAGGTCCGCCTGACGTCCGCCGGCGACGCTTCCTGCGCCTGCTTCAGCGAGGCTCCCACCGCATGACCGACCTTAGCCGACGCGGCGTCCTCGGCGCCGCCCTCGCCGGAACCGGCGCCGTGCTGCCGCCCGCCTCCGCCATCGCCCAGACCCGTCACGCCGCGCCCGCGCCCCTGCCGCCGCCCGCCGATCCCACGCCCCGCGCTGTCGTCTATTTCGCGCCTGAGCGGTTCGATGACTTGATGTGGGAGAACGATCGCACCGCTCACCGAATCTACGGCCACGCGCTTCAGGCTAACGAGCCGCCGTCGGGTTCTGGCATCGATGTCTGGGGCAAGAAGGTGCGCTGGCCCTATGTCAACGAGACCCGGGGCTACGGCAACCTGATCACTGATCCGGCGTTCCAGACGGCTCAGAAGCGCCAGGGACGGACATTGATGCTCGGCCGGAAAAGCGACATTCGATCCGATCACTGTGAGCAGCCCGACGATATGCGTTGCCCAACCAAGCTCGGATTAGCTGAGCTATTTCTGACAGCGCCGCCGTTTGTGTTTCGCTCGGCGGATCGGAATCCGCGGTAGAAGCTTAACCCTCACGGGCGTCCAGAGCAGTCGCCCGTGAACCGAACCCTGGCTCCGGACCGAAACGACGATGCGCGAAGAGACCGGACCTAGGGAACTGCAGGCGGCTGCTGGAGAATGAGGCCCGGTTCCGACTGATGGCCGACGTGGTCCCCCAGATTGTCTGGATCACGGACGCAGAGGGTCGCGTCGAGTTCTTAAACAGGCAGTGGAGCGACTACAGGGTGTCGGGCGCCACCCCCACCACCGCCACGGAGGTCGCCGCCCTTTTTCTTCCTCAAGCTCCCGCGTCGGGCCTGGAGGTGGACCTGCCGTTGATCGCCAGTTTCCAGAGAAACCGCAGCCGGACGCCGCAGTACTGCCCGATCAGCAGATCCAAACCACCGCCGTCGACATTGCGACCGGGCGTGATCCCGAGATGAAAGCGGCTGTCGCCGCAATCATGCGCGACTGACCGGCGCACAACGGGCGGAGGATCTGCCTCCTAACGCCCGGAAACGGCGGCGCCGCCATAGACGACGTGCCGCCGCATCTCGTCGCTGAACAGACCGTAGAGCATGGGGAGGTCTGGCCGGCTCGCAGCCTGCAGCGCGGCCATATCCTCTGCCGAAAGCCGGAGATCGATCGCGCTCATGTTGTCCTGTAATTGGCTCACGCGGCTCACGCCGACGAGAACCGTATCCACGGCGGGCCTGGAGAGGGCCCAGGCGAGAGCGACGCGGGCGGGCGGCTCGCCGATCTTGGCGGCGATGGCCTTCAGAGCGTCGACGATAGCCCAGTTGCGATTGGTGAACAGGCTGTCGCCGAAAGGATTGGCGCCGTCGAGCCTTGCTCCGCTTTCCGCGCCGCCGTTCGCCGCCTCATTGGGCAGCCCCCCGGCGCGCGACGGCGCGGCCTCCACAGTCGCTCGATCATACTTTCCGGTCAGCAGGCCGTAAGCGAGCGGGCTCCACGGCATGATGCTGAGACCCGTATCCAGTGCGAGCGGCACATGCTCCGCCTCGATCTCGCGGCTGACCAGAGAATAGAAATATTGCATGGCGATAGGACCCGGCCTTCCGCTCGCCGCGGCCAGGGTCACGATCCGGGCCACGTACCAGGCCGGGGTGTTG
Organism: Brevundimonas sp.; assembly: GCA_036387575.1. Classification (GTDB taxonomy): domain Bacteria; phylum Pseudomonadota; class Alphaproteobacteria; order Caulobacterales; family Caulobacteraceae; genus Brevundimonas. Next base: position 2,567 of record DASVTM010000358.1, on the reverse strand, counting down.
GACATGCCCCAGTAGCGGATTTTACCCGACCTCACGAGTGCGGACATAGTCTCCAGCAGTTCCTCTGGCGGAGTCACCGAGTCCCAGACGTGGATCCAGTACAAGTCGATGTAGTCGGTCTTGAGCCGGCGCAGCGAACCCTCGAGCGCAGCGTGAATGTGTTTGGCGCCATTGCCGCCGGCGCTTGGACCCTGCCCGGCCGCGAAGCCCGACTTGGTCGCCAGCACCAGCCTGTCGCGGTTTCCGCGCTCAGTGATGATCTCGCCCAGCATCGCCTCGCCCCCCCCGCTCGCGTAGACGTCCGCGGTATCGATCAGATTGCCGCCTGCCTCAGCATAGGCGTCGAACACGGCTTCGGCGTCGGCTCGCTCCATTCCCCAGCGCGCAGCGCCGAACGTCATCGTGCCAAGTGCGAGCGGGCTGACGATCAGGCCTGAACGGCCGAGCGGGCGATAGCGGTCGAGGGACATGGGACGCTCCTGTCTGTTCCGGGGCTTAGAATGGACATGTCGAGGGTTGAGCGGTAGCGGCAGTTGATTGCAAACCCCCATGAGGTCAGCTCAACAATGGATCGTGAGACCTGGAACGACCTGGCCGTCTTCTCGGCCATCGTTGAAGCCGGCGGCTTCACGCGCGCGGGCGTCGGCCTGGGCGTCTCGGCCTCGGCCTTGAGCCATCGAATGCGTCTTATGGAGGCTCGGCTGGGGCTTCGTCTCCTCAACCGCACGACGCGCAGCATCGCTCCGACCGAGGCTGGGGAACGCTTGTTGATGAGTCTTCGTCCGGCGATAGCCGAGGTCGATGCGGCCCTCAGCGCCCTGGACGGAGACCGGGTCCGGCCGGCGGGTCGCGTCCGGGTCTCCGCCCACCGGTCGGCGGCCTTCGGTCTGGTGCTCCCGCGTCTGTCCCGGTTTGCTGACGCCTACCCTGAAATCACCGTCGAACTGGTCGTGGATGACGGCTTGGTCGACATCGTCAGCGCCGGCTTCGACGCCGGCATACGCCGGTTGCCGTCGCTGGAGCAGGACATGGTCTCGGTCCGGCTGGACGACGGCGTGCGCCTGACCATCGCCGCCTCGCCCGTCTATCTGGAGACCTTTGGCACGCCGCAGGCGCCCGCCGATCTGCAGCGCCATCGTTGTCTCAACTACCGCCTGCCGACGGCAGGATCGCTCTATCGATGGACATTCGAGCGGGACGGTCAGACGACGACGATGGATGTCCCCGGCGGTTTCGTAACCAACGACATAGACATGCTGTGCGAGGGCGCTGTGGCCGGCCTTGGCTTGGCCTGCGTGATCGAGACCCAGGCGGCGCCCTACCTTTCCTCCGGCACCCTGGTGAGCGTCCTCGAGGACTGGCGTCCGATGCTGCCGCCCAACTACCTCTATTACGCTGGCCGTCGAAATCCGCCTCCGGCTCTTCGCGTCTTCATCGACGCGATGAAAGAGACCATTGCCGGAAACTGAAACGAGGCCGCCAACGCCGCCTGGCGCTCTCACAAAGCGGACTTCGATTACCCCCCGCCATCCCAGAAACGGACATTACGTTCCTGCCCTGCAACGCCTGACGAACCTTCCCGGAAGCAGAGGTTCCAATGGCAGCCAAGCGCCTACAGCAAACATTGACGTCGGACTGAAGGCGGAATCTGACAAGTTCCGACAGCGAGGGTCATCCACCACGACCTTAAAGCTCCGAGCTTCTGGCGTAGACTGACCTTGAGCCGCATCCTGGCTACGGACAAAGTCCGCCCCGTCCCCCTCACTTACTCAATGCGTCGTTGCGAGACGCCGCTGCAGCTGCACCGACAGCCAGCCGCCGTCAACGCCCATCGCCGACGTCGCTCCCAGTTCGGCCACCGAGATCACGCCCGGCTCCATGTGTGAGGCGAAGAAGGCGATCAGTCCGAGGAACCATGCGGGGATGTTGTCCAGGAGGCGGACGTTGCGCATCGAAACAACGGTGAGGGCGACGAAGAAGACGACCGCGCTGAGGGCGAAGATACCCATGCTGGGCGAGAGAACGCCGAGCGCCATGACAGCGAGCGCCCCAAAGACGAGACCGCCAGACAAGCACAGCCAGGTTGCAACACCCTGACGAAACGAAGTGGGGCGGGTGTACCAAGCGACCCAGCCCACAAACATGGCCCAGGGGAGGAAACCGAGGGCGAGACTGGCGCAACAACTCATTTGATGGCTCAGTTCCCTCCCTTCCCGCCTTGCATTGAAGGAACGGCAGTCACCCTCCAAGGGGGCGCCTCGCTGCCTTTCGGGCTGGCCATCATGGCCAGGATCTAGATTGCGGCTTTGGCTGCAGGTTCGGCGACACTCTCGCGCCAGCCGCAAGCGGCCCACCCTGTCGTCTTGTCAAGCAGAATGTTGATGTTTACCGGCTTTTCAATCCAGTCATTCATGCCCGCTGCAGCATAGCTATCCAACTGAGCGGCCAGAGTGTTGGCCGTCACGGCCACGATCGGGCAGCCGGCGCGGTAGTCCCCCAAAGCCCGGATAGCGCGTGTTGCCGCCACGCCGTCCATGACGGGCATCTGGATATCCATGAGGATGACA
>DASVTM010000357.1:0-8037 GCA_036387575.1 Brevundimonas sp. | reverse complement strand
CCTCCGCCCTGCGTCCAGCCTTGACCGCTGTGTTCTTCGGCACAGCAACGAAATCGACGCCGACGCCCGCGCCTCTGGCCCCGGGATCGGCGATGACGACCGCGAAGCCCTGGACGGCGCCGGGCAGAACCGGAGCGGCGTCGATGGTCACCACTGCATGACCAATCTCGGCGCCGTGGCTGTCCAGCAGGGCGACCCGGACGGGCGGGGCCACCACTTCGCGTTCACGTACGTTTCGGAGAGCGCCGGAGACCACGACCTTGCCCGGATCGTTGAGCATGGCCTTTGCGCCGACGGCCTCGAACTGCAGGCCTACCGGGTTCACGGGCGAGCCAATCATAGCGTAAGCGGCGGCGGCGCGAGGATAGAGTTCGACCACCTCGATCCGGAACAGCCAGCCGGCGGCGAGGATTGCGACGAAGACGCTGGCCAGCCCAGCCCAGACGGCGCCGTGAGTGGCGGCGCGGCGGACGCGGCGCTGTTCCTCGGCCCGGGCGCGAAAGGCCTTGGGCAGTTCAGGAGCGGGGGTTTCGGCAAGACTTTCGATCACCTCATCGCGCTTGCCGAAACCGGTCTTTGCATCAGCCTTGCCAGCTGCGGCGGCGATCCCGTTCGGCGCGGCCGCAGCGGGTGCGTCGAGCTCGAGCGGTTCGTCGTTCAGGGACGCATGCCAGACATGCGCACAGGTCTTGCACCGGACCTTGCGTCCATTGGGACCGATCGCCTCATCGGGCGTGAAATAGCTGGTGGCGCAGGACGGGCAGGTCAGTATCATGTGGTCTGACTGCGGGGCGTCATCCGCCCCCTCCTGTCGAGGCGCGCGCGCCCCGGTCCCAAAGAAAATCCATGTCTGCTCCGCACCGCCGCGCCGCCGTTTCTGAACCCACGCCCGAAACCGTCCGCCTCGCGGGCGTGGGTTTCGGCTATGCCGATTCGCCCGACGTGCTTCGGGACGTTAACCTCATTCTGCCGCGTGGCTCTTTCCACTTCCTTACCGGGCCTTCGGGAGCCGGAAAGTCGTCACTTCTCAGGCTTTTGACGCTGGCTGAACGCCCGACCTCCGGTCGGATCGGGCTGTTCGGACAGGATGTGACCGACCTGGGCCGGGCCGACGCCCCTTTTCTGCGGCGGAGAATGGGCGTGATTTTCCAGGATTTCAGGCTGCTGGATCACCTCGACCTGTTCGAAAACGCCGCCCTGCCGCTGAGGCTGGTCGGGCGAAAGCGGGCCGACTATGCGCCCGACGTCGAGGAGATGCTGCGCTGGGTCGGGCTCGGCGCACGCATGGACGCGAGACCACCGTCGCTGTCAGGCGGCGAGAAACAGAGACTGGCCATCGCCCGGGCGGTGATGGCCCGACCGGAGTTGATCATCGCCGACGAGCCCACCGGCAGCGTCGACAAGGCTATGGCGGACAAGCTGCTGAAGCTGTTCCAGTCGCTGAACAAGCTGGGCGCCACCGTCCTGATCGCCAGTCATGACGAGGCGCTGGCCGAACAGTCGGGCGCGCAACGCTTGCGGCTCGACCGGGGCAGACTGACCGGAGGCGCCGCGTGAAGCTCGCCTTCCTCAATCGCAATCCCGGCCTGCTGCCCCGTGACGCAGCAGGCGAGACCTGGCTGGCGGCTGTGATCGCCGTGCTCTGTTTCATGGCCTGCCTGGCCTGCGTCGGAGCCGTTGCTGCCGACCGGGCCGCACATGGCTGGGCCCGCCAACTCAAGGCTGAGGCGACGGTTCAGGTGCGACCTCGTGTCGGGGAAACCGGTCTGGCCGCCGCGGGACGCGCCGCCGAAACGCTGTCGAGTGTTCCCGGCGTGTCCGAGGCCGCAGCCATGGACCGCAAGACAGCAGAGGATCTGCTGCGACCCTGGCTTGGCGAGGCAGTCCTGCCCGATCTGCCCCTGCCTTTCCTCGTCACTGTCCGTCTGGATCAAAAGGCCCCCGCCAGCACCATCGTGCTAAGCCGGGCGCTGGCCGAGGCCGGTCTGGACGCAAGCGTCGACGATCACAGCCTGTGGCGCGGCGAGGTCGAGCGCTCGGCCGCACTGATCACCGCGTTGAGCCTGGCCGCCTTCCTGCTGATCGCCTGTGCGGCCGGGGCTGCCATAGTCTACGCCACCCGGGCTGGACTGCAGGCCCAGCGTAGCGTCATCGAGACCCTGAGCCTCTCAGGAGCCACAGAAGCCTATGTCGCCAGTCTGTTCCAGACGCGGTTCGGCCTACTGGCGGCGGGCGCCGGGGTGATCGGGTCGCTTGCTGCAGCCGTGCTGATCGCGGGTCTCAGAGCTCTGGGTGGCCCGGGGGGGCTGACCGCCGCCCTGCCTCTGGCGTGGAGCGATATCCTGCTGCTCTCGCCATGTCCGCTATTGGCCGCTACGGTAGCGCTTGTCGCGGCGCGAATTGCGGCTCAGACCACATTGGGTGGGCGACATTGAAGACGGGACATTCCGTCTGCGAACTCTTGGCGGACGCCATTAGCAACGATAGGGAGTTCAGATGAAGTTTCTGACGCTTATCGGCATCGTAGCGCTGATGTGGCTGGTCGGGCTGTTCGTTTTCGCGGATCGTGTCCGCGGCCTGACGCCGGCCACCGAACCCGCACGCGCCGACGCGATCGTCGCCCTGACCGGCCCCTCGGCTGAGCGGGTCAACGAGGCTATCCGGCTGCTGGAACATGACAAGGGCGACAGGGTGCTGATCTCCGGCGTCAACCCTGAGGTGCGGCGCCAGGAGTTGCGCGCCCTGACGCCCGGATCGGACCGGCTGTTCAACTGCTGCGTCGACCTCGGCTTCGAGGCGGAAAACACCGTGGGCAACGCTCAGGAGATCGGCGCCTGGGCCAAGAGTCACGGCTATGAACATCTGATCGTGGTGACGTCTGACTACCACATGCCTCGATCGCTGCTGGAGATCCGAAGCGTCGCGCCGGGCATCGCACTCACGCCCTACGCCATCGAGACACCGTCGCTGGACAACTCGCGCTGGTGGCGGGCGGCGGTTACGGCGCGGCGCATGACACTGGAATATATGAAATATCTCGCGGTCCTTGGACGCGAAAGCTTGCACCGGGTGACCGATAAACATCCGGAGCGCGGGCCCGCCTCGACTGTCCAGGCCCGTATGGAAAGTGTTCCGGACAAGGCTGCCGGGGGAGCCCGCAGTTGAATTTCGTGCGTTCCGTATTGTTCGCCGGCTGGCTGTATCTATCGATGCCGGTGTACGCGATCGGCATGTCGCCCGCGCTGTTGATGCCGCACCGGTACGCCATGTTCGTGGTGCAGTCCTGGGCCAGGGGGGTGCTGTTCGGCCTGCGCTGGATCGGCGGCATCGAGGTCGAGTTCCGGAACCTTCAGTACCGGCCCGACGGCGCAGCTCTGGTCGCGTCCAAACATCAGTCGATGCTCGACATCGTGGCCCTGCTGGCCGTCCTTCGAGACCCGTGCTTCGTCATGAAGAAGGAGCTGGTCTACATGCCCTTCCTCGGATGGTTCGCCTGGAAGACCAGGATGATCGCCGTAGACCGGGCAGGGCACGCGACGGCGCTCAGGGACATGACCCGGCAAGCCCGTGAGCGCCTGCTCGAACATCGACAGATCATCATCTTCCCCGAGGGGACCCGCAACACGCCCGGCGCTCCGGGCGAGTACAAGCCGGGGGTCGCCGCCATCTATCGCGACCTGCAGGCCAGTTGCGCACTCGTCGCCACCAACTCAGGCGAGCATTGGCCCGCGCACGGGATCAGGTTCGTCCCCGGCAAGGTGGTGTTCGAATTCCTCGAGCCCGCTCCGGCAGGCATGAAGCGGGGCCCCTTCATGGCGTTGCTAGAAAGCCGTATCGAACCGGCCTCTGTGGCCCTGCTCGAAACAAAGGGCTGAGGTCAGCGGCAACGCCCCGCTTCCCTCTTGCGCTCAAGCAGTGAGGCTCCGCGAGCCGAGCGTTAGCGCCCGCCTTACTAGGAAGCCGCGAACTCGCTGAGGGCGTCGATGACGGCGCGGTTCTGGTCCTCAGTGCCGACGGTGATGCGCAGGGCGTTTGGCAAGCCGTAGCCACCGACGGGGCGGACGATGATGCCCTTGGTGTTCAGATAGTCGTTGGCGGCGAGGGCGGTGTGTTTCTCGCCGTTGAAGATCACCAGAACAAAGTTCCCGGCCGACGGCAGCACGTCGAAGCCGAAGCCCTTGATCGACTGGGTCAGGCGCGGACGCCATGTCTCGACCAGATCGCGTGAGGCTTGCTGGTGGGCCTCGTCGGCGATAGCGGCTTCGGCGGCGGCCAGACCGGCGACCGAGACGTTGAACGGCAGGCGGATGCGGTCGATCGCCTGTTCTACCGCCAGCGGCGCGTAGCCGAAGCCGATGCGGAGACCACCGAGGCCGTGGATCTTAGAGAACGTCCGCGTGACGATGATGTTCGACGCGTCCCGGGCCAGCGGCAGGGCGGTTTCCCAGTCGGGCTCGGTGACGAACTCGGCATAGGCCTCGTCGACGACCAACAGGATGTGCGCAGGCAAGGCGGCGTGCAGGCGGCGAATTTCCTCGCCGGTGTTGTAGCTGCCGGTCGGGTTCGAGGGGTTGGAGACGTAGACGATCTTCGTCCGCTCATCGACCTCGGCCAACAAGGCATCGACCTCGGCTTTGTAGTTGGGCTCGGGAGCCTGCTTGACCGTGGCCTCGCAGGCCTTGGCGCTGATCTGGTAGGCGAGGAAGCCGTACTGGCCGCAGACGATATTATCGCCCGCCGTCAGATAGGTCTGGTTCAGCAGGGCGAAGACCTCGTCCGAACCGTTGCCGAAGATCAGCCGCTCGGGCTCCAACTGGTGATAGTCGGCGACGGCGGTGCGCAGCTTCGAGGCTCGGCCGTCGGGATAGATATGGATGTGCTTCAGCGCGGCGACATAGGCCTCGCGCGCCTTCTCGCCGGCGCCCAGAGCATTCTCGTTCGACGAAAGCTTCATCGGCTCGGCGACGCCGGCGATGACCGACTTGCCACCCACATAAGGGGCGATGTCGAGGATGCCGGGCTTGGGCACAGGTCCGGTGACGTCGGTCATTCAGGCAATCTCGGAAAAAGTGGGCTCAGAAGACAGGTGCAGCGCCGATGACGCCTTTAAGGAAACCGGGCGCATCGATCAGCCGCCCGTCCTCGGCCTGCACATAGCCCGCCAGCATGAACAGCTTCAAGCCGCCTGCCGAAACGAGCGACTGGGCGAGCAGGCCGACACCAGCCAGAGCGTCGGCGATGCGCACATCCGGCTCGCGGCTGTCGGTGATCCAGAAGGTCCGGTCCTCGCCCGTCGGACCCGAGGTCTCGCGCGACACCATCACAGAGCGCGGCCGGCCATATCGATCATCCGGCAGGGCGGACACGATGCGCAGGTCAGGCCGGGCCAGGAGCTTGCCCCACCACGGGCGAGGACCTTCGATGTCAATCAGGGCTCGAGCGCCGCGTCCGGCCTCGACCAGCGCAGCCTCAGCATCTGCGGCGCTCCGAACAGGAAAACCATGACGATCGGCGGCGAGCAGATGCGCCGTCGGCCCCGCCGCGAACAGGACCGGCCCACTATCGGCGGAGATCCGGCCCCACACCGCGCGCAGCAGGGCCGCCTGGTCCACGCTGTCGGTGTGATCCAGCAGATCGCGCAGGGCGAGCGCTTCGGCATCGGGACCGGGTCGCCCGCCCGCCGCCAGACGCGCCTTCACGGCCTCGGCGAGCGCGCGGTCCAGCGCCCCGGTTGCGTCGTCCATCTCCGGCTCGATCAGCATCGTTTGTCAGAACAGCTTCGGCGCAGGCGCCAGCGCGAACGGACCGAGGAAGGTCCGGCCGTCCCTGAACACCAGCGTCAGGTCGATGTTGCCACCCGCACCGCCGGCGACGGCCGTTGCGGCGGCGGCGCCCATAGCTCCGGCCTGATTGGCCGCGCCCGTGCCCGATTGCGCCAGACCGGCAATGGCGGGCAGCGGCTTCTCGGCCTTCAGCGCCAGTTGCCCCTGCAGCCGGCCGTCGGGCTGGGCCGACAGGACCGCGCTGGACAGGCGAGCGCGACTGTCACCGGCCGTGAGCTCGCCCTGAATGTCGGTGAAGCGGCCGCCCGCGCGGGTCCAGGCTCCGAAGATGCCCGCCGCATCAGCGCCGGTGAGCTGATCTGCGCGCTCGACCACCGTCTCGATCTGGGCGCTGAGCATGCCGTTGCGGGTCATGCCCTCGACCGGCCCGTTGGGACGCCCCTCGGCGTCTACCAGACGGAACAACATATCGACGCTGGTCTCCACGCCGGGCGTACCCGCCGGAGCCAGATGCGGACGCAGGTAAAACTGGATCAGCTTCGCCCGCGAGATCGGGAACGGCTCGGCCCCCGGCAGGATCGTGAACTCCGGCTGGGCCAGCTCGACGACGACGTTAGGCCAACGCTGAGTCAGACCGCTGACGCTCATCCGCAACCCTGCGCCGCGCACGGCGACCTTGCCCTTGCCTGCACGGGTGACCGTCAGGCCGTCCGGCGCGATCAACACCCATTTGTCCGGGTTCCATGCGCTGGCCTGAGCCACCAGTTGCGGCCCGGCGATCCCGTGACCCGATGGCGCATCGAAGGCGATACGGTCGGCCTGGGCCCGCAGACGGAACGGCCAGCCGCTCATGCTCAGCTTGGTATATCTAACGTCCCAGCCTGCGGTGCGCAGACCGTCGATCTGCCCCTCGAACCGGGTCTTCACCTGATCGGCCAGATAGAACCACCACCCGGTCCACCCCACCGCCACGATCAGCAGCAGGATGAAGGGCGTGAACAGTCCGGCGCGGCTGTGCTTCTTGGTGGCTATGTCGCTCATGGTGTCCTGTTACAGCAGCCGCGTCGCGAAATGAACGCGGCACGACGCATGCCGTGCCTACTTGGCCAGAAAGCCGCGCGTCAGTTCGATCGCGTCGACCAGCCCCATGCGCATGACTTCGGCGCCCGGCGGCAGGCTGGCAAACAGGCGGGTGGGGGTGGCGGCGTCGAGCATGACGAACACGCCCTTATCGTCGGCGCGACGGATCAGACGCCCGAACGCCTGAGCGATCCGCGCACGGGCGAGGCTGTCGTCATAGCTGCGGCCCGCCGCGCTCTCGCCGCCGAACTTGAGACGCCGCGCCTTGTGCAGCAGGTCCGGACGCGGCCAGGGCACACGGTCGAACGCCAGCAAGCGCAGCGACCGACCGGGCACATCGACACCGTCGCGCACGGCGTCGGTGCCGAGCAGGCAACTGTCCTGTTCGGCGCGGAAGATATCGACCAGAGCGCCGACCTCCAGCGGATCGACGTGCTGGGCGTAGAGCGGAATCTGGGCCTTGGCCAGATCGGGACCCAGCCGCTCGTACACAGCCTTCAATCGACGAATGGCGGTGAACAGGCCGAGCGATCCGCCGCCCGCCGCAAGGAACAGTTCGCGCATCGCCGCCGCCGTCTGGCGCGGATCGTCCTTGGCCACGTCGGTGACGACGATGACCCGGCTGTGCGCTTCGTAGTCGAACGGGCTCTCGACCTTGAGGGTGCGGGGCGGCTCGATCAGGCGCGAGGAGCCGGTCCGCATCCGCGCCATGTCGAACGGATCGCCGCCCGCCGCCGCTGCGATTGGATCGGACAGGGTGGCGCTGGTGACCAGAACGCCGTGCGAGGGCAGGATGACGGCGGCCTCGAGCGGGATCGTCGGATCGATCCAGTGACGGCGCAGGGCCACGTCGTGGATGCGGCCGAAGGCGGTCTCGACCGACAGCCAGTCGACGAAGTCGGGATCGGGCTGGTCGCCGCCGTCCTGCAGCGCCGCCAGCATCGAGCGCCAGCCCGGCAGCGTCATCCGCGCGCGACGGTCGAGCCCCCGCAACGCTCCTTCGATCCGGGCGCGGGACGACGGCTCGAGCTCGGCTGATTCCTCGTCGAGGATGTCCTCGAGATGGCGCGCGAGAGCCAGCAGCGGCGCTTCGAGCGCCGCGATCGCCTGAGCGGCGCCGCGCGCGCTTTCCAGCAGGCTGTCGGTTGCCGGGCGGACCGCGCATTCGGTCCCG
>DASVTM010000356.1:0-1798 GCA_036387575.1 Brevundimonas sp. | reverse complement strand
ACATCATGTCGAGGATCATCCCGCCGCCGTCCTCTGCGCGGTAGTTCCAACTCGGCCGCTGGATCGGCTGCAGGTCGCCTTCGAACACCCAGTAGCCGAACTCCAGCCGCACGCTGAGCATGCGGCCGAAGAAGCCTGCCCGCCGCAGCATGTCGAGCTTGCGGAGACCCGGCAGGAAGAGCTTGTCCTGCACCGCGCCATGCTTGAGGCCTGAGGATTGGGCGATCTTCGCGATCTTCACGGCCTGGTCGAGGTCGGTCGCGATCGGCTTCTCGCAGTACACGTGCTTGCCGGCCCGCAGGGCGTCTTCCAGCAGGGACGGACGCATCTGGGTGGTGCCGGCATCGAAGAAGACCGCGTCGCTGTCGTCGCCCAGTGCGGCCTTCAGATCGGTGCCCCACCGTTCGATGCGATGCAGCCTGGCAAGCGCCTCGATCTTCTCGGCATTGCGGCCGATGAGGATCGGGTCGGGCATCACCTTGTCGCCGTTGGACAGCGTGACACCGCCTTGGTCGCGGATGGCGACGATGGAGCGGATGAGGTGCTGGTTCATGCCCATGCGCCCCGTGACGCCGTGCATGATCAGACCGAGACGTTGGGTGGGCATGGTCGACTCCGTCGGGTCAGCAGGGGACGGGCTCGCTCACTGCGTCGGTGTCAGGCCAGCGTCCTTCACCAGCTTCGCATTGGAGACGACCTCGGTCTTGATGTAGGCATCGAAGTCGGCCGGCTTCATCGTCCACGGGTCGACCCCGAGCTGGAGGAACCGCTCCTTCACATCGGGTGAGGCGAGCGCCTTCAGGACTTCCGCGTTCAGGCGGTCGATGAGGTCGCGAGGCGTCTTCGCCGGGACCATCATGCCGATCCAGAAGTTGAACTCGGAGCCCCGCACGCCGGCTTCCGCGGTCGTCGGAACATCGGGCAGAGCGCTGGAGCGGCGGGGAGAGCCGACGGCGAGTGCGACCAGCTGGCCCGACTTGATCTGGCCGATGACGGGGGCGATCGGGGAAAAGTAGTAGTCGACCCGGCCGCCCATCACCTCCGTCACCGCTTCGGCCGAGCCCTTGAACGGGATGTTGGTCGCCTTGATGTTGGCTGCGACCCGGAACTTCTCGGCGTTCAGATGCGTCGCGCTTCCCTGGCCGGCGGAGGCGTAGTTCAGCCCGTCGTTTCCCGACGCCTTGGCGGCATCCAGCAGCCCCTTCAGGTTCTTGATGTTCTTCGTGGGCGAAACCACCAGAGCGTTCGGAACCGAGGCGATCGGCGTCACCCCGGCGAAGTCCTGCAGGGTGTCGAACGGAAGCTTGGCGAACGTCGAAGGACTCACCGTGTGCGACGAGGAATGGATCAGAACGGTGTAGCCGTCGGGGGCGGCGGTCGCCACGGCCTGCTGGCCGATCGTGCCGCTGGCTCCGGCCCGGTTGTCGACGAGGAGCTGCTGTCCCATGCTGGCGGACATCTTGTCCGTGATGGCGCGGGCGATGATGTCCGTGGTGCTGCCGGCGGCGAACGGCACCACGACCCGGATGGGCTTGGAGGGGTAACCGCTCTGCGCCATCGCGGTCACGGGCAAGGTCAGCAAGCACATCAGGGCGGCGGTACCGGCACGACGACGGGTCAACATGTGGAACTCCAGATGGGGCAATTCACCACTCAGTGAATTGTTCAGTTTAGGGACCGGACTCGGCCGGCGTCAAGGGCGCAGGCCCTACTCCCCTCACGAGCCTGCCACAACGCGAAGGGCGCAGCGGAGGCGTGGTCACACCCAGGGCCCGAGCCCGCCGCCCACCAAGGAAGC
>DASVTM010000355.1:0-5490 GCA_036387575.1 Brevundimonas sp. | reverse complement strand
CTCTGGACGCTATCGCTTCAGGCGGGGAATTGGCGCGCTTTGCTCTGGCGATGAAGGCGGCATTGGCGGGACGTGAAGGTCAGCGGCAGCCTGTCATGATCTTCGACGAGGTCGATCAGGGCGTGGGCGGCGCGGTCGCTGAGGCCGTGGGCCAGCGGCTGAAGCGGCTGTCGAACGGCGCTCAGGTTCTGGTCGTCACCCACAGTCCCCAGGTCGCTGCGCGTGGCCATGCTCACTGGAAGGTCATGAAGGCCGACCGTGACGGCGCGACTACCACCACTGTCATCGCCCTGAACGACGCTCGTCGTCAGGAAGAGATCGCACGAATGCTTTCGGGCGCCGTCATCACCGACGAGGCCAGAGCGGCCGCCAAGGCGCTGATCGGCTGATAAGCTGACGACGACAGTGGCGTTGAACGGCCAGGTCGCCTTCGGGCGCTGCAATTTACAAAAGGCTTAACCGTACGCTCGGGAGCCGCAACGCCCCCCGGATCGCACAAATGTGCGAACGCTCGATTTCCAGTGAAGTTCCGCCAACAACAGACGTTTTTCATACGAAACTCAGCATTTCGACTATTGACACATAAAAAGCACGCCGAGTTCAATAACGCTGATCGATTTTGTGTTGGTGCACTGCATCGCTTGACGCGAGACGCGTGTGAATTGTTTGTGTCCGCATCGCGGCGTCTCTGCGTCATGGATGTAGCTTAGCCGTACGCTCTTTTTGAAAATGGTTGTTATGCGTAAACATTTGTTAGCTTCCACTGTATTTACGACCGTCCTCGCGCTCGGCGCACCCGCCCTCGCCCAAACTCAAGCTCTCACCGCAGAGCCAGTTGCAGGCGCGCAGGACGAAACCACTCAGGTCGGGGAAATTGTCGTCACCGGCTCGCGTATTCGCCGCGACGCCACAAATGCCCCCACCCCACTGATCCAGGTGTCACAGGAGCAACTCCTCAGCACGGGTCAAAGTACGGTTATCGATTACCTGGCCACAATCCCGGCGCTTTCGAACTCAGTGGTGCCGTCCGACACGACCGGAACGGGCCTTGGTGATGGGGGGCTGTCGCTGCCCAACCTGCGTTCGCTCGGCTCCAACCGCACCCTGACCCTCGTAGACGGTCGTCGTCATGTCGGCTCGTCGGGCGGTTCGCTTTCGGTGGATATCGACACCATTCCGCGCCTGCTGATCGAGAACATCGAGATCGTCACTGGCGGCGCCGCCTCGGTTTACGGCGCTGACGCCGTCTCGGGCGTGCTGAACTTCATCCTGCGCAAGGATTTCGAAGGTCTTGAGGTCGACGCCAACTACGGCATGATCAATCAGGACGGCCAAGCTAACCGCCGCATCTCAGCCCTGATCGGCAAGAACTTCTTCGACGATCGTCTGAACGTCTATGCTCACGCCGAGTATGAAAAGGTCGATGAAGTCCAGTCGCTCGATATCGACTGGCTGCGTCGTGCCCCGGTTCGCATCGGTGTAGACGCGGATCCGACCACCGCTCCAAGCGACGGCATTCTGGACGCCAGACTGTTCACAGGCGTCAGCCGTATGGACAATCCGCGTTGGGGCCAAACGACGTTGGTCAACGTTCAGCAGCCGAGCCCGCTGAACAACCCGAACGTGCCTTACGACGACTGTTTCCCGGGCGGCAGCTTCAGCTACGCCCCGGCTTGCTTCGCAGTCACGCCTGGCAAGACTTTCTGGTATGACGGCACCAGTGCCCGTCTGGCCAACTTCGGCACCCGGGTCGGCAACACCGGCGCCAACCGCCCCTATAATATCGGCGGTGACGGCGAGAATCCGGCCGAGTTCTCGACCGGTTCGCGCGTCCCCCGCTCGGAGTCGCAGCGCTACCAGGTCGGCGCCAGCTTCAAGGTTACCGACAACATCACCGCCTACGGTGAAGCGAAGTACGTCACGGAAGATACCTTCGACGTCGGACAGCCTACGTTCTTCGACATCGACCTGGTGAATTCCTACGGCCCCGGCGAAGTGAACCCGATTTACTCGACCAACAATTTCGACCTGCGCTGGACCGACAACGCCTTCCTTCCGCAGAACGTCAAAGACGCGATCCGCACTAATCTCGTGACCCCCTATGACGCGCCGACGGCAACCACTCCGGGTGGAGCAGGGACGCCGTTCCTGCTTCAGCAAGCGCGCCACAGCCTGTTCGGTCCTGACCGGTCGCAAAACAATACACGCGACTTGCAGCGCTACGTCGCCGGTGTTCGTGGCGATCTTGGCGACTTCGCCTTCGTCAAGGATATCAATTTCGACATTGGCTACACCTACGGCAAGGTCGAGGTCGAAAATCGCGAACGCGGCGTCGACAGCCAACGCTTCGCCTTGGCCATCGACTCGGTTGTCGACACCGCAGGCATCGTCAACGGCACGCCGGGTCAGATCGTATGCCGTGCTCAACTGATCGCCAAGCAGGGCGGGGTTGTCACGGATTACAACACGGGCACTGACAACTACCTGGGCGACCTGCGTGACACCGCTTATGGTCAGGCTGCAATCGCCCAGTGCGCGCCTCTGAACGTCTTCGGCAAGGGCAACCAGAGCGAAGCCGCGCTGAACTACGTCGATGCCACCGTCGGGGTCACTGAAGAGAACGAACAGCAGCAGGGGATAGCATCGATCTCCGGCAACCTGTGGGACTTCTGGGGTGCAGGTCCGATCGGCGTCGCCATCGGCGGCGAATACCGCAAGGAAACTACCTCGGCCACGGGCCGCGACCGCGATACGGCTGGCCGTCTGCTGTTCCTGAACAGCGGCCCGGACTTCCCGGAAGCCAGCTATGAGAGCAAGGAAGTCTTCGCCGAGCTTTCGGTGCCATTGTTCCGCGACAGCTTCCTGGGCGAGTATGCCGAGCTCAGTGGTTCCTACCGCTACTCCGACTATTCGACCGTGGGCGGCGCCGACGTTTACGGTGTGAACCTCGTCTATCGCCCGATCCGCGATATCACGTTCAAAACCAGCTACAACACCTCAATCCGCGTGCCTGACCTGGGTGAGAACTTCGCGCCCAACAGCCAGACGTTCGCAAACGGCATCGTCGATCCGTGCACCACCGCAAACATCGCGGCGGTCAATGACGCTGAAACCCGCGCCAACCGGGTCGCAAACTGTACGGCGCTCGCGGGCGCTCAGGGCCTGACCTTCGACTTCGCCGGACTGACGCCCGAGAACACCGACGACTTCCGTCCGAACTACACCTCAGGCATCGCTGGCGTGCTGGGCGGCAACCCGAACCTGAAGCCGGAAGAATCCGACTCGTTCACCTTCTCGGCGGTGCTGCGTCCGCGCTTCATCCCGAACTTCAGCCTGGTTCTCGACTACTACGAGATCAACATCGACGACGTCATCTCGGCAGTGTCGGCTGATACGGCGGCGGCAAACTGCGTCAACGGTCCGACGCTGAACACCGACGCCTGCTCGACCATCTTCCGTAACAACCCCGCCATCCCATTCGGCGTCGGCGCTCCGGCAGGCGATCCGATCGGTGGCTTCATCGAGCGCTCGTTCAACTACGCAGCGCTCAAGACCCGCGGTCTGGACTTCACAGCCCGCTACATGATCGACACCGAGGAAACCTTCGGCCGCAACTTCGGCCAACTGGATTACTCGATTGCCGGTTCCTGGCTGATCACACAGCAGCAGTACCTGAACGAGGCTGATGCGTCGGACTATGATGAGCTAGCAGGCACTCTCTACTACCCGCGCGTCCGCTTTACCTCGTCTCTGACCTGGACCCCTAACGAGACCTGGAGCGTCAACTGGACGGCTGACTGGCAATCGGCGCAGAACATCGTTTACGCCCGCGACTTCGTGAACAACGCCGACTCTCGTGAAGTCGGCCAGATGGACACAGGCAACTTCGTCCGGAACGACTTCACCTTGCGCTACAACGTCACCGACGACCTGTCGCTGCGGACCGGTGTGGTCAACGCGTTCGACGCCGAACAGGCGCCTTACCTCGGCACGACCCTGTACTCGAACTTCGACCCCTACGGCCGCCGCTTCTTCGTCGGTCTGAACTGGAAAGCCTGGTAACGGCTGACGGGGGGCGGCTCGCCGCCTCCCGTTGATTTTCCGGCCCACGGAGAGGTGGGACGGATGGGTCGATGAGACCCAAAACCAGACGGCCCGACCGACAGCGCCCCCTGTCAGTCGGGCCGTTTTGTTATCTGGACTGCCGACGCCTGGATCAGACGCCGAGGATCCAGCCTTCTTCCTGTTCGACCTGCTCGATCAGCTCGGGCGTTGCATTCTTCGGCGGCCCGAAGGCCTTGGCCAGATCGCCCTTGTCGTCCATCTCGGCGAAGGCCATCGCGGTCGTGCGGACCTGAGCCTGATCCTTAAACTCGCCCTCGGCGGCGGTCGTGGGCCACATGGACGGCCAGACTTCGACGACCAGCACCGACAGCGGCTCCACGTCGGCGGCGTCAAGCTGACGCCAGCCTGTTCCGAACGGCCAGACGGCAGCCGATGAGCCGAGGCTTTCCAACAAACGACGCACGGCCGGAATGCCGACAAGGGTTTGCCCGCCGACAGCGCCCGCGCCGTGCATTTGCCAATTGGACTTGGGCTGCAGCCGGCCTTTGCGTACGGCGTTTTCCGTCGCGCGGTACTCGGGAATGTCAGGGGATGACCCGACCGGAGGCTTGGTCGTGGTCAGCCAGCGCTGCGCCTGATTGGCGGGGGCGCCCCAGAACGGCCAGGCCTGATCGGTCATCAGGCGGTTCATCTTGGCCGCGACCTGATAGCGGTTGTTGGTGTTGTCCGCCTTGTCGACGACGTTCGAGGCGATGAATTTCCACAGAGCCGACCAGGCTGGCGTCGCGGTCAGTGCTAAGCGCTTGGCCGTGCCGACAGGATAGCCGAGCGAGAAGTCGAAACCGACCAGAACCCGGTCCCCGCGCTTGCGATGATCAGCAAGGATTGAAGTCAGCAGCGCCTCGCCCTCGGCCCGCGTTGCGACGTTGTGGGTCTCAGTATACAGGCGAAAGCGAACGTCGCGTTTGGCCACCCCGATCCACACGGAATTCTCGCCGAGCTTCTTGCCCTCGGCGGCGGTCCAGTCAGCGATTACGTAGGCGTCGAAAAGGCGGGCCACGGGGGGCTCCTCAAAAACTCGGGCACGGAAGGAATGCGGGGTTCTACTCGTCCCACGCGGCCGCCGAAAGAGCGATCAGGGCTTCAGGAGCGCTTCGATGTGCGAGAGCCAGCGACGGCCGAGACGAAGCGCCTCGGCGGGTGAGCCCGTCTGGGCCGGGGCCGTTGCATTCCATAAGGCCAGTTCGAACTCGGGGTATCGAGCGTCCGCGAACATCAGCCGCAGCGTCACCATCTCAGCGTCAGGCGCCATGACGTCCAATGACTTTCTGACCTCGCCGCGTCGGATGCGGGCGAGGACATGACCGTCGACGATGACTTCGCCGCCTTCGACCTCGTCAAACCCGTAGACCAGACCGTGGCTGC
>DASVTM010000354.1:0-4161 GCA_036387575.1 Brevundimonas sp. | reverse complement strand
AATAGACGCTCATCGCGACCACGCTACGAAGGTCTGGCCTTGTTCGCCGAGCTTCTCGATGCCGAGACGAACAGTGTCCCCCGCCTTGAGGTACCAGGGCTCAGGCTTCTGGCCGAGGCCGACGCCCGGAGGGGTGCCGGTGGTGATCAGGTCGCCGGGTTCCAGCGTCATGAACTCGGACAGGTAGGAGACGATCTCGGCGACGCCGAAGATCATCGTGTTCGTATTGCCGGTCTGGACCCGCTTGCCATTGACGTCGAGCCACATGGCCAGGTTCTGGACGTCGCCGACTTCGTCCGTCGTGACCAGCCAGGGGCCGACGGGACCGAAGGTGTCGCAGCCCTTGCCCTTGTCCCAGGTCGGGCCACGCTCGGTCTGGAAGGCGCGCTCCGAAACGTCGTTGATCAGGACATAGCCGGCGACGTGGTCGAGCGCCTCTTCCTTGGTCACGTAGGAGGCGGTCTTGCCGATCACCACGCCGAGTTCAACTTCCCAGTCGGTCTTCAAGGAGCCGCGCGGAATGACGACGTCGTCGTTGGGACCGTTCAGGCAGGTGATCGCCTTGGTGAACATGACGGGTTCCGAAGGGATCGGCAGGTTCGATTCCGCAGCGTGGTCGGCGAAGTTGAGGCCAATGGCGATGAATTTGCGGCTGCCGGCGACCGGCACGCCATAGCGAGGCGAGCCTTCGACGACGGGCATGGAACCGGTGTCAATCGCGGCCAGCTTTTTCAGGCCTTCGGGCGAAAGGTGGTCGGGCGTGAGGTCGGCGATGTGTCCCGACAGGTCGCGGATGCAGCCTTCGTCGTCCATCAGACCGGGCTTTTCCTGACCCTTGGGGCCGAAACGCAGCAGTTTCATTTTGAAGACCTTTTCTTAGCGCGCGTAGGGGCGATGCAAGGCGATGTCGCGGTTCAGTTCGACGCCGAAGCCGGGAGTATCGGGGACTTTAAGACGGCCGTTCACGGGCACGGGCTCGCCGATCAGCTGCGGATGGAACATCGGCACGACCTCGTCGGCGCCGGGAGCCATCATCAGGAACTCGGCGAACGGGCTGTTATGGCGCGTGACGACGAAATGGTAGGAATAGACCGACGATCCATGCGGGATCATCAGCACGCCCTTGGCGTCGGCCAGGGCCGAAATCTTGATCAACTCGGTGACGCCGCCGCACCAGCCGACGTCCGGCTGGATGATGTCGCAGCACTCCATCTCCAGCAGCATGCGGAAGCCCCAGCGGGTGGCCTCATGCTCACCGGTGGTGACGAGCATGCCCTTGGGGACGTTCTTCTTCAGCGCCTGATAGCCCCAGTAGTCGTCGGGGCTGAGCGCCTCCTCGATCCATTTGAGGCCGAGCTTGTGCGCCTCATGGGCAAGCCGGGTGGCGTAGTTCAGATCCAGCGCCATCCAGCAGTCGAACATCAGCCAGAAGTCGTCGCCGCACGCATTCCGCATGGCTTCGAGTTCGGCGAGGTTCTTGTGCAGGCCTTCCTCACCTTCGGCAGGGCCGTGATGCAGGGGCATCTTGCCGCCGATGAAGCCGAGTTCCTTGGCTTTGTCCGGGCGCGCGCCGGTAGCGTAGAAGGTCAGTTCGTCGCGCACGGGGCCACCGAGCATGGCGAAGACCGGCTCCTGACGCAGACGGCCCAACAGGTCCCAAAGCGCCAGATCGACGCCGGAGATGGCGTTCACGACCAGACCCTTGCGGCCATAGTACTGGGTCGAGAAATACATCTGGTCCCAGATCTTCTCGACCTCGGACGGATCGCGACCTTCGAGGAAGCGGGCCAGGTGTTTCTCGACGATATAGGCGGCGGGCTCGCCACCGGTCGTCACGGCGAAACCGACGACGCCGTTCTCGGCTTCGATCTCGACCACCAGCGTACCGAGCACATTGATGCCGAAGCTGCGGCGGCTCTGGCGGTACTCGGGGTATTTCGACATCGGCGTGGCGATGTGGTCGTCGATCCAGTGGCCGTCGCCTTGGTCATGATAGTCAGCGCCGCCGCCCGACCCGTCGTTCTTCACGACAAAGGCGCGGACGTGCTTGATCTTCGGCAATCTACTCATGCGCGAAACGCCGCTTGACTACGGGTTCCCATATTTCGGGATGACACTGGTGTTTCTCCGCGTGTCGCGTCAAACTGAACCGGCAATCGCCGTCCGACTTGCGCGTTTTGCTACATTCTGAAACAGGTGATTACGTGATGGGACAAACTGCGTCAATCGACACCGTAGAACCGGAAGAACCGGCCAAGGCTTCCGGCAGCCAAACCCTGCTGCGTGGGCTCGACGTTATAGATGCGCTTATCGACGGTCCGCTGTCGCTTTCGGACCTGTCCGAGAAGCTCGAGCTGACGCGCAGCACGACGCATCGGCTTGCGGCGGCTTTGGTCGATCGACGTCTGCTCTCCTTCCGTCCGCGCGAAGGCTACACCCTCGGGCCCAAACTGCTCGAACTGGGTCATGCAGCCAGCCACCAGATGCATCTTCCGCGGATCGCTCGGCCCTGGCTCGAGCAACTGTCCGCCGCCACCGAGGACACGGTTCATCTGGGCGTGCTGGACGGCTCCCACGCCCTCTATCTCGACAAGGTCTCTGGCCGCCGTCGGATCAACATCGGCTCGCGACTGGGAGAGCGTCATCCGATCGCCTCGACCGGCCTCGGCAAGGCGCTGATCCTCGACAAGAGTGAGCCGGAATGGATGGCGCTCTACTCGCCTGAAGGCACGCCTTTCGACTCGACTGCGCGTGCGGTCTGGCTCGAACGGATGCGCGGATACGCCGCCAAGGGCTATGCCTTCGACCTCGAGGAGAACGAAGACCAGATCCGCTGCGTCGCCGCCCCCGTGCGCGGTGTCGACGGCAAGGTCGTCGCCGCCGTCAGCGTATCCAGCGCCGCCCAGTATATGAGCGACGCCCGCATGGCCGAGTTGACCAAGACCGTCACCGACGCAGCCAACGCCATCAGCCGCGATCTCGGCTGGTCACCCAAACCGTAAATCCACCGTCGCCGGAGTTCCCATGCTGCTTGATAACAAGGTCGTCCTCGTCACCGGAGGATCACGCGGCATCGGCGCGGCTGTCGCCATCGAATGCGCTCGTCACGGCGCGGACGTGGCGATCCACTCGAACCGGGGCGGGGAGGCGGCCGCCGAGGTCATCGCCGCCATCGAGGCGCTCGGCCGCCGCGCCGTCCATGTCGAAGGCGACGTGGCCCAGCACGAGAGCGCTGCAGCCTTCGTCGCTGCCGCCGTCGAGGCTTTCGGCCGCGTGGACGTGTTCGTTTCAAACGCCGGCATCTGTCCGTTCCACGCCTTCCTCGACATGCCGCCCGAGACGCTGAAGCGAACGATGGAGGTCAATCTGCACGGGGCCTATTTCATGACCCAGGCCGCCGCCAACCAGATGGTGAAGCAAGGTGATGGCGGCTCCATCATCGCCATCAGCTCGATTAGCGCCCTCGTCGGCGGCGAGTACCAGACCCACTACACACCGACCAAGGCGGGGGTTCACAGCCTGATGCAGTCCTGCGCCATCGCGCTGGGGCGTCACGGCATCCGCTGCAACTCAGTCCTGCCGGGCACAATCCTGACCGACATCAACAAGGACGACCTCGCCGATCCGGCCAAGCGCCAATACATGGAAGGCCGCATCCCTCTGGGTCGTCTCGGCCAGCCTGAGGACATCGGCGGACCGGTCGTATTCCTGGCGTCCGACATGGCGAAATACGTCACCGGCGCGGCCCTGCTGGTCGATGGCGGCATGTTCGTGAACCTGCAGTAGGGGCCATGCGCGCCGCCTCCATCACCGACTATCGTGAGCTGGCGCGTCGACGTCTGCCCCTGTTCCTGTTCGACTATATCGATGGCGGTTCCTATGCCGAGACGACGCTGCGTCGGAACGTCAGCGACCTGCAGGACATCGCCCTGCGCCAGAGGGTGCTGAAGGACGTGTCCGATCTGACGCTCGAGACGAAGCTGTTCGGCGAGACGCTGAGCCTTCCCGTCGTCCTCGCGCCTGTCGGCCTGACCGGCATGTACGCGCGTCGGGGCGAGGTTCAGGCGGCGAAGGCGGCGGCGTCGCGTGGCGTGCCATTCACCCTGTCGACCGTCTCGGTCTGCGCCATCGAGGAGGTTGCGCCCGCGATAGACCGTCCGA
>DASVTM010000353.1:0-15633 GCA_036387575.1 Brevundimonas sp. | reverse complement strand
TCATGGCGTGACGGTCATGCGTGGCGTTGGCGAGATGCGGGTCAAGGAAAGCGACCGCATCCGCCTGATGGTCGATGGGTTGCGTGCCTGTGGCGTGGTGGTCGAGGAGGAGCCGGACGGTTTCCTCGTCACCGGAGGATCGGTCCCCGGCGGCGCAACCGTACACACCGCCCATGATCATCGCATCGCCATGAGCCATCTGGTGCTCGGCCTCGCCGCTGCGGCGCCGGTGACTGTTGACGAGCCGGACATGATCGCCACCAGCTTCCCGGGCTTCGCGGAGATGATGGTCGGGCTGGGCGGCCACGTCGCATCAGCCGAATGACCGCGCCTCTCGTCATCGCTGTCGATGGTCCCGCCGCGTCGGGCAAGGGCACCGTCGCTGCGCGGCTGGCTACGACGTTTGGGTTGCCGTTTCTGGATACCGGGCTGCTTTACCGGGCCGTCGGCCTCAAGGTTCTCGACGCCGGGGGATCCCTCGACGACGAAGCCGCTGCCGAAATCGCAGCGCGCACTCTCGACGCCAACGGCCTGTCGGACGATCCGCGCCTGACGACGGGCGAAGCGGGTGAGGCGGCCAGCCGGGTCGCGGGGCATCCCGGCGTGCGGGCGGCCTTGCTGGACCTGCAACAGGCGTTTGCCTCCCAACCGGGCGGCGCCGTGCTGGACGGACGCGATATCGGCACAGTCATTGCGCCCAACGCCCCGGCCAAACTGTTCATCACCGCGACGCCTGAGACCCGCGCCACGCGTCGCTGGAAACAGCTCACGGCGCGCGGCGACGACATCTCGTTCGAAGACATGCTGGCCGACATCGTCCGTCGCGACGAACGTGATGCAGGGCGTGGATCGGCCCCCATGATTCAGGCTCAGGACGCGGTCTTGCTGGATACGACGGAAATGGATATAGAGACGGCCTTCGATGCGGCCCGCCGTATCGTCGAGGCGGCGCGCGCGAAACACGGTCTCTGACCCGACATCGCAAATCCAACGCTCCCATCCTCGGCTTCCGCGGGCGTTCTGGTTCAGCTGGTTAGCTGAAGTTCGCTTCGTTGAGACTGATTTCCCAACTTCTCCTTCACCTCGCGCGGGGCCATTCGGTCGCGCGCCATAGCCCATTCGGAAACACCAGAGCTTCATGTCTGATACCCACTCCCCCTCACGTGACGATTTCGCAGCCCTGCTCGACGAGCAACTGCAAGGCCGCGACCTCGGTGAAGGCCAGGTCGTTCACGGCCGCGTCGTCGGCATCGAGAAAGACATCATCATCATCGACGTCGGTCTGAAGACCGAAGGTCGTATCCCCGCCCGTGAGTTCGGCATCGGCGAAGGCTCCGTGATCCCGAAGGTCGGCGACGACGTCGAGGTTTACCTGGAACGCGTTGAAAACGCTCTGGGCGAAGCCGTCATCAGCCGCGACAAGGCGCGTCGCGAAGAAGCCTGGACCCGTCTGGAAGTCGTGTTCGCCGAAGGCGTGCCGGTCAACGGCGCCATCGTCGGTCGCGTCAAGGGCGGCTTCACCGTCGACCTGGGCGGCGCTTCCGCGTTCCTGCCCGGCTCGCAAGTCGACATCCGTCCGGTCCGCGACGTCGGCCCGCTCATGGGCAAGGAACAACCGTTCCAGATCCTGAAGATGGACCGCCCGCGCGGGAACATCGTCGTCTCGCGTCGTGCGATCCTGGAAGAAGCCCGTGCTGAACAACGCACCGAGCTCGTCGGCCAGTTGCAAGAAGGCGAAGTCCGCGACGGCGTCGTCAAGAATATCACCGACTACGGCGCGTTCGTGGATCTGGGTGGCATCGACGGCCTGCTGCACGTCACCGACATGTCGTGGAAGCGCGTCTCGCACCCCTCGCAAGTCCTCGCCGTCGGCGACACCGTCAAGGTCCAGATCGTCAAGATCAACCCCGACACGCAACGCATCAGCCTCGGCATGAAGCAACTGCAGTCCGATCCCTGGGACGGCGTTGAAGCCAAATACCCGGTCGGCGCCAAGTACACCGGTCGCATCACCAACATCACCGATTACGGCGCCTTCGTGGAGCTGGAAGCCGGTGTCGAAGGCCTCGTGCACGTCTCGGAAATGTCCTGGACCAAGAAGAACGTCCACCCCGGCAAGATCGTCTCGACCTCGCAAGAAGTCGACGTGGTCGTGCTGGACGTCGACGCCTCCAAGCGCCGCATCTCGCTGGGCCTGAAGCAGGCCCAGGACAACCCGTGGGATGCCTTCGTGGCCTCGCACCCGATCGGCTCGACCGTCGAGGGTGAAGTCAAGAACGCCACCGAGTTCGGCCTGTTCATCGGCCTGGACAACGACATCGACGGCATGGTGCACCTGTCCGATCTGGACTGGAGCGTCTCCGGCGAAGAAGCCATCCAGCGCTATCGCAAGGGCGAAATGGTCAAGGCCAAGGTTCTCGACGTCGACGTCGAGAAGGAACGTGTCTCGCTGGGCATCAAGCAGCTCGGCGGCGATCCCGTCGGCGAAGGCGACCTGTACAAGAAGGGTCAGACCGTCACCGTCACCGTCACCTCGATCGAAACCGGCGGCATCGAAGTCAAGTTCGGCGACGATGACGCACCGGTCACCAGCTTCGTGCGCAAGTCGGACCTGAGCCGCGACCGCAACGAGCAACGTCCTGAGCGTTACGCCGTCGGCGACCGCGTTGACGCCCAGATCACGTCGATCGACAAGGCCACGCGTCGTATCGCCGTCTCGATCAAGGCTCTGGAAATGGCCGACGAGAAGGACGCCATCGAACAGTTCGGGTCTTCGGACTCGGGCGCTTCGCTCGGCGACATCCTCGGCGCAGCTCTGCGCGAGAAAGCCAAACAGGACTAATCTCGTCCTGAACCACTGAGAATGGAGGCGGCCGGAGCGATCCGGCCGCCTTTTTCTTTGCCCACCAACCGACGCTCTGTCGCCTAGCGTACTATTAATCACCTTGCTGGCCCGATTTACGCCATCGGGGCTTTTTCGCCAGCCACGCCAAGGCTAGGGTGCCGACGCCGTCGCTTAAACGAGGGCAATCAAAGCCTCTGGAAGGGCACAACAGACAGGCGGGGGCCTCAAACGAGATGATCAAGTCTGAGCTGATCGAAAAACTGGCCGCAGAGAACACCCACCTCACTCATGCTGAGGTCGAACGGGTGGTCAACGTCGTGCTGGGTCGGATGACCGAGGCCATGGCCGACGGTGGTCGCGTGGAGCTGCGCGGATTCGGCGCCTTCTCGGTGCGCTCACGTCCTGCCCGCGCCGGCCGCAACCCACGCACCGGCGAGACGGTGGACGTCCCGGCCAAGTCCGTCCCCTTCTTCAAGAGCGGCAAGGAGCTGCGCGAGCGTCTCAACGCCTCGGGCGACGCCTGATAGACGCCAAGGAAGGATGCCTATGAGCCTCGTTTCCGAGTTTCGCGAATTCGCCATCAAGGGCAACGTCGTCGACCTCGCTGTCGGCGTGATCATCGGCGCCGCCTTCAACTCCATCGTCAAAAGTCTGGTCGATCAGATCGTCATGCCGCCGATCGGGCTGCTGACCGGAGGCATCGACTTCTCCAAACTGGAATGGGTCCTGCGGGCTGAAAATCCGGCGACCGAGGCGATCGAGAAGGTTTCGATCCAGTACGGCGCCTTTTTGAACACCGTCATTCAGTTCGCTATCGTGGCTTTCGTAGTCTTCATGGTGGTCAAGGCCATCAACAAGCTGCGGCGCCAGGAAGCCGCCCACCCCGAGGTCGCAGCGCCGCCGCCGGCCCCGACCACGACCGAAGTGCTGCTCGCCGAAATCCGCGACGAACTGAAGGCCCGCCCTTCCGTCTAGTCAGACTGCGGGACGGCGGTTTCCGGTGATCGGCGTGCCCCGAGCCGGCGCCGGGCGCTGGCAAAAGGCGTGGTCCCCATCGAAGGGCGTCGGCGACCATGTCTGGAGGCTTTCCCCGCCCGGACGAAAACGAATGTGGCCGTGGCCCCATCCACCCTCGCGGCGTGCGGCGAGAGCCCACGGTCCCAAGCGGCGCTTGAGCTCCTCATTGACGACCTGCAGCCGAACCTTGGCCGCGCCCCGCGCCCGCGCCAGATCCACAAGCGCCCGCATCAAGGCCGGGATGGCGTGCGGCTCGTCCTGAAGGGCGACGAGGTCGAGGATCTCCAGAAAGACCGGCTCTATCGGCGTAGTCTTGGCCAGCACCGCCATGGCGAAACCGGTGACGGCGCCGTCTCGCATATAGACCAGCATCAGCGGCGGCTCGGTCCGGTCCGGATCACTGGTGCGCCAGCGCAGGATTTCAGGGCTGCGATCGGCAACGACCCGGCCTTCGCTCTTTAGCGCCTGCCAGAAATCGTCATAGGCGGAGCTGTCGCTCAGATCGTTCAGCGCCGAAACCTGCGACGGATACCGCACCGGTCGGGCCCGTCCGAGAGCGCGGGCCGCGAGGCTGGGACGCCCGGACCGCATGAAGCGTTCGCGATAGGGATCGATCAGGCCGGGTGCCCGCTTCAACGCTTCGCGTAGAACCCGGCCGCGCAGGCAGTCGATAGGATCGATCACCCACGACAGCTTCAGATCATTCGTCCGGGCCGGCCAAGCGGCCATGCCATGGCGTGAGTAAAGCGGAGCCGAACGGGCGTTGGCATTCAGCGTATAGCCGGCGCTGATGTTCGGCTGGTCGAGCACGGCACGGATCAATTGCCGACTCTTGCCACGCATCGTCGGCGGCACGATGACCGAAAAGCCGGTGGCGACGTGATGCAGTGCGTCATCCTTCCACACCCGCTGGACCATATTGCCCATGAAGGCGGCGGCGCGCACGTCGTCGCCCCAATCGTCCTTGCCCTCGATCACCCATCCAGACGGAGCGCCAATGTCCAACCGTGCTGGATTTGACGCCAGCCAGTCCCATCCGGCGGCCGAACGCTCGGGCCACCAGACGTCCTTATGCAGGGCGTTGACGGCCGCATAATCGTCGGCTTCGAACGGGCGCAGGCTCATCGAACGTCTCTCTCCCAGTGCGGGACGGCTGGGGTGTAGGCATTCAAACGCTGCACGCTGCGGGCCAATAGGCGAGGCAACCACAGGTGGATCGACAGTTCGCGCGCGCGCAAACCGATTCAGGATTTGACTCCGCAGGCATGAGAACAAATAATGAACATCGAGGTTCAAGCCACCCGATGTCCGTTCCCCCCGACCCGCACATGCTCGCTCGAACCCTCCCGG
Source organism: Brevundimonas sp. (assembly GCA_036387575.1). Taxonomy (GTDB): domain Bacteria; phylum Pseudomonadota; class Alphaproteobacteria; order Caulobacterales; family Caulobacteraceae; genus Brevundimonas. Next base: position 10,421 of record DASVTM010000353.1, on the reverse strand, counting down.
GTTCTACCGTCTGGCCAGTTCGCGCCGAGGGCCTGGAGGAGGTGCGGGCGGACAGTTCGAGAGACATGGCCGGGGCCTTCGTCTTCGCCTTAAGCCGTCTGCCGGTCGAGGACGAGCGCCCGGTGATCCTCGCCGCCAATCGCCTGTGGGCAGGCGAAAACGGAAGACCTCATGGTCCGGGATTTCGGGCGTCAGGGCTGGTTGGCCGAGGCGCCGGTCTGGTTCTGGCCGACGGTCGGACCGAAGGGGAACTGCTGTGGATCATGGAACAGGCGCTGCGATCCGGGGCGGTCTCGGCGGCTCTGGCCACGGTCGAGGCGGCGTCTCTGGCACAGACCCGCCGGCTGGAATTCGCCGCCCGCGACGGGGCTGCGGTCGGTATCGTCCTGCGTCGGACCGAGGGTGGCCTCAGCGCCGCGCGACGTCGCTGGCGCATCTCGACACTGGCCAGTCGGGCCGATCCCTACGACGCCAAGGCGCCGGGTGGTTTCCGCCTGCGCGCCGAACTGACCCGCAGCCGCAGCGAGCGACCGGGCGCGTGGAAACTGGAGCAGGATGATGAGACGTATCGTCTCCGTCTGGCTGATCGACTGGCCGGTGACGGTCTGGGCGAACGGGGCCGGACGGGTCTCGCCGCCTGAGCTTCCGGTTGGCGCTCATGAAGGTCCGCCCTTCGCCCTGATCACCCGCACAGCGCGGGGCGCGGTCATCCACGCCCTGAACGCGGCGGCGCGGGCGGCTGGCCTGTCGCGTGGTCAGACCCAGGCCGACGCCCGCGCCATCCTGCCGACGCTGATCTGTCGTCCTGCCGATCTCGCCGCCGACCAGGCAGCGCTCGAACGTCTGGCCGTCTGGGCCGAGCGCTGGTCGCCGACCGTCACGATCGACCAGACGCAAGGCGCGCTCGAGGGACTGTTTCTGGACGTCACCGGCGCCGGCCATCTGTTCGGCGGCGAGGCGGCGCTTCTGGAACGGATCGAGGCGAGGCTGGCCGAGGCGGGGGCGCGAGCTCGAACGGCTCTGGCCGAGACGCCTGGCGCGGCATGGGCTCTGGCGCGTTGGGGAGCCGAACGCCCTGTGGTTCCCGAAGGCCGCATGAAGGCTGCGCTTGAAGGCCTGCCGATCGAGGCCCTGCGGCTCGACGACTCGACCCTGAAACAGGCGCGGCGTTTCGGGCTGAAGCGGATCGGCGACCTCTACGACATGCCCCGCGCGGGTCTGGCCCGCCGCTTCCGCGATGGCGACGGCATTGGGTTGGTCAAGCGGCTGGATCAGGCTCTGGGCCTTGCCGCCGAGGCTCTGATCCCGACCCGCCCGCCGCCGAAATATCGGGCGTGGGAGGCGCATTTCGAGCCCCTGTGCGACACGGCGGGGGTCGAGGGGCGGCTGCCTGAACTCGCCGCCGAACTCGCCGCCGCGCTCGAAAAGGACGGTCAGGGTGCGCGCGTCCTGACCCTGACCGGCTTCCGCACGGACGGTCAGACCACCTCCCTGACGATCAAGTCGGGCCTGCCGGGTCGCGACGTGGTGGTCTGGATGCGGCTGTTCCGGGAACGAGGCATAGAGCGTCTCGATCTCGGCTTCGGCGTCGATGCCCTGATGCTGTCAGCTGATCTGACCGAACCGGTCCGGCCGCATCAGGTCTCGATCGAGGACGAGGCCGCCGCCCGCCATGCCGAAAGCCTGACCGCCCTGATCGACCGTCTCTCGGCCCGGCTGGGCGAGGGCGCGGTGCGCGTCGCCGAACCGCAAGGGTCGTGGCTGCCCGAGCGCACCGAACGCTGGCGACCGGCAATCGCAGGATCGCCCAAGCGGCTCCGAATGGATGCAGCGGCTGCCGACGCGGATCCACGTCAGCGTCCGATCCTGCTGCTCGATCCACCCGAACCGGTCGAGGCCATCGCCGAGCTGCCCGACGGTGCGCCCGCCCTGTTCACCTGGCGCAAGCTGGCCCGACGGGTGTCGCGCGCCGAGGGGCCTGAACGGCTGTCGCCCGAATGGTGGCGTCCGCGCGCAGACGACCGCGAGACCCGCACGCGCGATTACTACCGCATCGAGGACGATCAGGGCCTGCGCTACTGGCTGTTCCGCGAGGGGCTGTACGGGCGAGAATACACCGGCGGAGACGACCAACGTTCACCGTCATGGTGGATGCACGGAATGTTCCCGTGAGCGCGTCTTCCAACTGGTCGGGCGAATACGCCGAGCTCGGCGTCATGACCAATTTCAGCTTCCTCGAGGGAGCCTCCCACCCCGGCGAACAGATGATCCAGGCCAAGGCGCTGGGCCTGTCCGCCCTCGGTGTGGCCGACCGCAACACCTTGGCCGGGATGGTGCGAGCCCTGATGGGATCGGAAGATTTCGACGTGCCGCTGGTGGTCGGCTGTCGGCTGGGCTTCCTCGATGGGACCGAACTGATCGTCTTCCCCCGCGACCGAGCTGCCTATGGTCGCCTGTGCCGCCTGCTGACCCTCGGCAAGAGCGAGATACTGTCCGATCCAACGGCGGAGCCGGTCGAGCCCGCCCGGTCCAACATCGTCGACTTTCCCGGCGGAGGCGCGCGTTCGACCGATGAGGTCTCGCCGGAGATCGACCCCGATCCCGCCGACCGCACCACCAAGGGCGAGACCCGCCTGACCTTCGAACAGGCGCTGGCCTTCGCCGAGGGCATGATCGCGCTCGCCGTCGCGCCTATCATTCCCGATGTCGCCTTCGAGGCCCGACTGAAGGACTGGCGCGAGCGCTGGCCCGACACCCTCTATCTGGCCGCCCAACCCCTGTGGCGCGGTGGCGACCGCGCGCGTCTGAACCGGCTGGCGGCCATGGCCGAGCGCACCGGCGCGCCACTGATCGCCACCAACGCCGTCCTTTATCACCACCCCGAACGCCGTCCGCTGCAGGACGTCCTGACCTGTATTCGCGAAGGCACGACCATCGACGCTGCGGGGGTCCGGCTTCAGGCCAATGCCGAGCGGCACCTGCGCGCACCCGCCGCCATGGCGCGCCTGTTCCGGGGCCACGAAGCCGCGCTTCACCGCACCATGGACGTGGTGCGCGCCTGCCAGTTCTCCCTGCGTGAACTCAGCTATGACTACCCGGACGAGCCGGTGCCGGACGGCTGCTCGCCCCAAGGCTGGCTGATCCGCCTGACCTGCAAAGGCGCTCGGGCGAAATGGCCGCAAGGCGTACCTACGAAGGTCGTTGAGACCATCCGCAAGGAGCTGCGGCTGGTGCGTGAGCTCAAATACGCCCCGTATTTCCTGACGGTCCACGACGTGGTCGCCTGGGCCCGCGATCCGGAGCGGGACATCCTGTGTCAGGGGCGGGGCTCGGCGGCCAACTCAGTCATCTGCTTCTGTCTCGGGATCACCAACGTCGATCCGACCCGTCAGGAGATGCTGATCGAGCGCTTCATCTCCAGCGAACGCTCGGAGCCGCCCGACATCGATGTCGACTTCGAGCACGAGCGGCGCGAACTGGTGATGCAGTATGTCTTCGACCGATATGGCCGCGACCGCGCCGCGATCGTGGCGACCATCATCCACTATCGCCCGCGCTCGGCGATCCGCGACGTGGGCAAGGTGCTGGGCCTGACCGAGGACGTCACCGCCCGGATGGCCGACACCGTCTGGGGTTCGTTCAGCGATGCGGTGAAGAACGACCACGTCGATCGCACCGGCCTGAACCGCGACGACGCCCGCATGGCGCTGGCCCTGCAACTGACATCTGAGCTGATCAAATTCCCCCGCCACCTGTCCCAGCACGTCGGCGGCTTCGTCCTCAGCAAGGGGCCGTTGTGCGAGATCGTGCCCATCGGCAATGCGGTGATGAAGGACCGCACCTTCATCGAATGGGACAAGGATGACATCGATCATCTGAGGATCATGAAGGTCGACGTGCTGGCGCTGGGCATGCTGACGGCGATGAAGCGGGCGTTCGCAATGATCGGCGAGAGCTATGGCAAGCCGCTGGAGTTGCACACCGTTCCCCTCGAAAGCCCCGAGGTCTATGAGATGCTGTGCAAAGCCGACTCTCTGGGCGTGTTTCAGGTCGAGAGCCGGGCCCAGATGTCCATGCTGCCGCGCCTGCAGCCGAGGGAGTTCTATGATCTGGTGGTTCAGGTGGCGATCGTGCGACCGGGGCCGATTCAGGGCGGGATGGTCCATCCCTATCTGAAACGCCGCACCGAACGCCGGGCGGTGGAGAAGCTGGGTCAGGTCTATGATTTCGAGATGCCCGGCCCGGTCGGTGGCGACCCGGACGAGCTCAGGAACGTGCTGCGCAAGACGCTCGGCGTGCCCCTGTTTCAGGAACAGGCGATGAAGATCGCCATGGTCGCCGCCGAGTTCACCGGCAACGAGGCCAACGGCCTGCGCCGGGCCATGGCCACCTTCCGACATATGGGAACGATCGGCGACTACGAACGCATCTTCGTCGGTCGCATGAGCGAGCGAGGCTACGATCCCGAGTTCGCCCAGCGCTGTTTCGACCAGATCAAGGGCTTCGGCGAATACGGCTTTCCCGAAAGCCACGCCTGCTCGTTCGCCTTCCTCGTCTACATCTCGGCCTGGGTGAAATGCTTCTACCCCGACGCCTTCGCGGCCTGTCTGTTGAACAGCCAGCCGATGGGTTTCTATGCCCCCGCCCAGATCGTGAGGGATGCGCGCGAGCACGGCGTCGAGGTGCGGCACCCCGACGTCAACGCCAGCGGATGGGACGCCTCGCTGGAGCCGGATGCGACCCTCGACCGCCGGGCCTTACGTCTCGGCATGCACTCCATCGACGGGTTCAGGGCGGTGTGGGCGGCGCAGATCGTGGAGGCCCGTGACGCCGCTCCCTTCGTCGACCTCGAGGATCTGCGTTTGCGGGCAAAGCTGCCGCCACCGGCGCTGGACAAGCTGGCCGAGGCCGATGCTTTCGGATCGCTCAAACTGTCACGCAGGCAGGGACTGTGGGCAGCCAAGGGCGCGCCGCCGGCCTCCAGCGCGCCCCTGTTCGAGGCCATGGGGCTGAACGAGGCCGACGGCCAACCGCCCGACGCCCTGCCCAAATTGACGCCGGGCGAGGAAGTCGTCGGCGATTACCAGACCATCCGCATGTCCTTGAAAGGCCACCCCGTCGCCTTCCTGCGCCAACGGCTGGCGCAGGCCGGGGCCCTGACGGCGCTGGATTATCAGGCGGCTCCGGCCGGGCGTCGCGTCGCCGTTGGTGGTGTGGTGCTGGTGCGCCAAAGGCCCGGCTCGGCCAAGGGCGTCGTGTTCCTGACGCTCGAGGATGAGACCGGGATCGCCAATCTGGTCGTCTGGCCCGACGTGTTCGAGCGTTTGCGGCCCATCGCCATGGGCGCGCGGATGGTGCTGGCCAAGGGTCGGCTCCAGCGCGCGGAGGGCGTCAGCCACCTCGTGGTCGAGGACCTGATCGACTGGACCCCCATGCTGGCCCACATCAGCGATGACTCGCTGGTCCTCGATACGTCGCCCGGATCGGGCCATTCCCCCGCCCGCCCCGGCCGTGGCCAGCACCCTCGGGATGTCCGAATCCTGCCCGGGTCGAGGGACTTTCACTGAAATCCGACGGTGAAATCCACGCATGCGACACTGCGACGACGCTTTGGATTCATCCTTAAGACTTGTCCGGTCTTTCGCGTCGTGCTGCTTAGGCCCCAACACGCGCCGGATCGGCGCACCTGAAGGAGCAGTCGCTTGAGTATGACGGACGGGGGAGTGGCCATTGAGGCGCCTCAGAAGCAGTTTCTAGGACACCCACGGGGGTTGGTGATCCTGTTCTTCACGGAGATGTGGGAGCGGTTTTCGTTCTACGGGATGCGGGCCCTGTTGGTCCTGTATCTGACCCAGCACTTCCTGTTCAGCTCGAACAACGCCCAGGGCATCTACGCCGCCTACGCTGCGCTGGTGTACCTGATGCCGGTCATCGGCGGCGCCATCGCCGACCGCTTCCTGGGCTCGCGCAAGGCCGTCACCATCGGCGCGCTCCTGCTGGTCGCGGGTCACTTCCTGATGGCGTTCGAGGGATCGGGCGGCAAGGAATACATCCAGTATCAGGGGCGCGAGTTCCCTATCGCGGTCGAAGGTCGCGACACGGACAGGCAGTTGTTTGCGGTCGACGGCGGGATGCGAACGCCGATCCTGATCAGCCCCGAGGGCATCAAGACGGTGGGGCCGGCTGTGCCCGAACCTCAGGGCACCGTTTCCGCGACTCCCGTAACCCAAGCCGGAACCGTCGGATTCCCCGCCGAGATCGCTGCAGGCGGCTACGCCATCCGCAAGGCTGTCGATCTGGGCGGCCAATCGGTGCTGTTCTTCGCTCTCGCCCTGATCGTCGTCGGCGTCGGCTTCCTCAAGCCCAACATCTCGACGGTCGTGGGTTCGCTCTACGAGAAGGACGATCCGCGTCGCGACTCGGGCTTCACCATCTTCTACGTCGGCATCAATCTCGGTTCGGTGCTGGCCTCCGCGCTGTGCGCCTGGCTTGGTATCCAGTACGGCTGGAAATACGGCTTCGGCTTGGCGGGCATAGGCATGCTGGCGGGTCTGGTGACCTTCTGGGCCGGTCAGAAATGGCTCGGCAATCGCGCTGATCCTCCGCCATCGGCCAATCTCGGCAAGAAGACGTTCGGCGTTCCGCGCGAGGCCTGGATCTACATCCTTGGCATCCTGTTTGTTGTGCCCATGTGGCTGATCGTGCAACAGCACGACGCGGTCGAGGCTTCCCTGCTCTATCTGGTCCCGGCGATCTTCGTCGGCCTGCTGGGATATTCGGCGTTCTTCATCAAGGGCGACGCACGCTGGAAAATGCTGGCGGCGATCGTGCTGACCATGTTCTCGGTGGTCTTCTGGGCCCTGTTCGAACAGGCCGGCTCCAGCCTGACGCTGTTTGCGGACCAGTCGACGGCCATGCCACGCGGCTTCAACGCCGCCATGACGCAGACCTTCAACCCCGGCACGATCATCATCTTCGGACCGATTCTGGCGGCCCTGTGGCTGTGGCTCGGCAAGCGGGGGCTCGAGCCCAACGTCCCGGTCAAGTTCGGGATGGCGCTCGTTGGCGTCGGGGCAGGCTTCCTGCTGCTCGTCTGGGCGGCGCATACCCAGGCTAACGACGCCTTCAAGGTGCCGCTGATCTGGTTGTTCCTGGCCTACTTCCTGCACTCCATCGCCGAGTTGATGTTGTCGCCGGTTGGCCTGTCGATGATCACCAAGCTCTCGGTGCCCCGGATGGTTGGCATGATGATGGGCGCATGGTTCATGGCCTCGGCTCTGGCGCATATTGTCGCCGGTCTGGTCGCCAAATCGACCTCGACCGAGACTGTCGGCGGCGTCGTCACCGACCCGGCGCTGGCTCTCCAGACCTACGCGAAGGTCTTCCAGGAAATCGGCATCTGGGGCGTCGGCATCGGCGTCCTGCTGTTGCTGGGTTCGCCCATCCTGAAATGGATGATGAAGGGCGTACGGTAGCGCTCCGCCTCATCGGATAATGGAAAGGGCGGTGTCCACGCGGACACCGCCCTTTCTTGTTTTGGGGGGCTACGTTCGGCTCGCGGAGCCTCACTGCTTGAGCCCACGCGTTCGCGTTCGACTGCCCCAAACCTCCCTCGCGCTCAAGCAGCGAGCAACCGCGTCGCGAGCGTTAGCGCGTCGCGAGCGTTAGCGCGTCGCGAAGCGACCCGCTTCTCAGAATGTCTTCCGGACCTTGAAGGACCAGAAGGTGCGGGGGTCGATCTGGCGGTTCTCGGTGAAGGCGACGGTCCCGGCGACACGATCGGAGTAGACGGTCCTGCGGATCTCGAAATCGTCCCACAGGTTCAGCTGGGCCCGGATCGAGAGGGTCGGCGTCGGCTTGTATTCGGTGAACAGCTCGAAATATTCAGAGCCGCGCCAGCCCGAGACCTGATCGGGATAAAAGTTTTTCTGCCCGAGCAGCGGCAGATAATTGACGCCCCACTGAAGCTTGCCGCCACGGATATCCTGCTGGAAGCCGATATTGGCCTGGGTCGCCCGGACGTTCGAGATCGGGCGCGCCTCGCCGGTGGTGGGGTCGGTGACCTCGGTCTTGTTCCAGTCGTTGCGGAAGGTGAAGCGGCCGCCCGGGATGTGCAGCTTGTCTGTCGGAACGACCACGTTCAGTGACAGCTGGTCCAGCGTTCCGTCGCCGATGTTGCCGGTCGCCGACAGGCCGCCGGGCAGGGGCAGGCGGTCGATCACGTCGATGATCCGGTCGTGGCGATAACCAACCGAGACGATGCCCTCGCCCCAGAAGCGGCGTTCATAGATCAGCTCCGAGATCCAGCGCTGTTCGGGTTCGAGGTCGACGTTGCCGCCGTAGAGGGTGCCGTCGTCCAGGTCGGCCGAGGCCGCGAAGTCGCCGAAATCCAGCTGACCCAGCTCGCGCTCGAAGCGGACGCGGATCTGGTTGTTGGGCCGTGGCGTCCAGGTGGCGAGGAACCGCGGCTTGGCGAAGAAAAGGTTCTTCTCCTGCTCGGCGTCACCGGACTGGCTGATGGTCGAGGCCTCCAGACGCAGGCCGGCTTCCAGCGTCAGGTCGGGATGGATGCGCCAGGTGGCCTTGGTGAAGGCCTCGCCGCGGGTTTCCTCGACCTTCACCGACGCCGAGGGCAGGGGGATATTGGTCCCGCCGACGGTGAAGGACTGTTCGACCTCGAGCATGTTGTAGGCGATTTCCGCGCCCGCCTCGACGGTCAGGGCGGCGGAGCGTTCGTTGCGAACAAGGCCGCGCAGGATGCTTTCGGACGAGTTTCCGCTGGCGGTGAAGGCCTGCTCTGGGTCCGACGCCCCGTTCAGTCTCGTGTTGCTGAGCGACAGATTATCGAAATCCTCGAACTGATGAATCAGCCGGCCTTCGACCGTCCAGCGGGGATTCAGAGGGCGAGTGTAGACGAGGCCCAGTTCGCCGCTGGTGCTGTCTTCGTCGTCGCGGCTTTCGCGCAGGACGGCCGCCGAGGTCTGGGTCTGAATTCCATGCCAGTCGTTGAGCCCAAGACGCGCGGTAAGATCGATCTTGCCGCCTGCGAGCGGACCGGAATAGTTGCCGCGGATCGAGTTGCCGCCGCCGTAGCTGTCATTGGAATGACTTTCGTCGCGGATGACGGCGCCGTTCGCATCGCGGCGGACGACCCGACCGACACCGTTGGAATCGCTGGTGCTGATGCCGTCGCCCAGGGTCACGCCCCAGGTGCGGTCGCCGTTGGAAGCGGTGAACTGGTAGCTTCCGCCATGGCCGTCATGACCGCCTTCGAACAGGGCCCCGTTGTAGGTCAGGATCGACTGGCGGCTGGTGCCCTTCTTCAGGATCACGTTCACGACCACCGAATAGCCCTGCATGTCGATGCCGGCCGCGCCGCCCCGGATCAGTTCGATCCGCTCGACCCGGCTGGCGAGGGTGCGCGACAGGACGTTGGAACCCGTGTCGTTCTTGGATGCCGGACGGGCGTTGTTGATGAGCACGTTGCCGACCGAGCCCTCGAAGCCCCGGCTGCCCGAGCCGTCCTCGATGGAGAAGCCGGGCACCCGGTTGATCATGTCCAGCGCAGTATTCGGGCGCTGTTCGGCGAAGAAGTCAGGCGTGAACACCAGAACTCCGCGCTGGGTGGCGTCGGCAAGCGGCGCAGTCTGCGTCGGACCGGTCGGTACAGGGATCTCGGCGACCTGTGGGGCCGTGCCTGCGAGCGCGGCGCCCGCGCTGAATAAAAGGGCCGTGGTGGCCATAAGGATCGTCTTGGTCATCGCCTGGGGTTCCCCTCGTTTGTGAGGGTGTTCTGGCCTCAGAGGCGCTCCGTCTCCAGTTACAAGACTGAAAGGTGGATTAAATCGCCGACATCATTACAGGAAGGTTATGTGGATATTCTATAATTGCGGGTTCAGTATTCAATCATGAAGTACATCGGCGCTCTGCTCCCCGTTCTGGTTCTCTTGTCAGGACTGGCGTTTGCACCCGTGGTGGCGGCTCAGGATACGACGCCGGCGCCCGAGGCTGCGACTGCTCTGGAAGACGTCGTCGTCACCGCCCGACGTTCTGGCGCGCCGATGTGGGAAGTCAGGCGGGGCGACAGCACCGTGCTGCTGGTCGGAGAAATCCGGGGCGTGCCTGCGGCGACGCCTTGGCGTCCCGATGCGCTCGAGGCTGCAACCCTGCGTGCTGATCGGGTGTTCTCCGGGATGCGGGTTCAGGCCTCCTTCAGCGACCTGTTTCGTCTGATCTGGCGCAGCCGGACCTTCGTAAGTCTGCCTGAAGGCAAAACGACAGCCGATTATCTGCCGCCCGAATGGCAGGTCCGACTGTCCGCCCTTGAGGTTCGATATGACCAAGACTACAGCCGGCGGAGCTTCCTGATATCGAGCGAGGACCTACTGACTGATCGGCTGCGGTTCGATCGCGCTACGACC
>DASVTM010000352.1:0-4369 GCA_036387575.1 Brevundimonas sp. | reverse complement strand
GACATTGCCTCCGAACGAAGTCGCGTTGACGCCACGAGAGGTGGGGGCCGAAGTCCCACCGATAGCCGCACCGACATTGACGGTGACGGCGCCGCCGCCTGCTGCCAAAGCGCTGATGCCCGTTGCGCCGCCGTTGATCGTGCCGCCAGCGCCCGACCGGACAGAGATCGCGCCCGTTCCCGTGGTGTTCGCCAAGATACCAGTCCCGCTGGCGCCGGTTGAGGTGACAACTGTCGTCACTCCCAGCCCTTGACCGACCGTGACCGCAGCGCCGAGAGCGACGGCGTTGATACCGTAGTTGACGCCGGAGATCGTGCCACCGGTGGAGTTCACTACCACCCCCAGGGTTCCGGGGCCAAATGCGGTGGCGCTGATGCCTCTATCGCCCGAGATCGTGTTGGCGCCGTTGTTGATTGTCAGGAAGCCGGCCTGCGTGTTGCCGATGACCGCCGTCTGGGTGGCAGCAATCGTGCTGCCGCTGCCGGTATTGAGCGTCGTGTCCTGGCTGACCCCAGAAACCTGTATGCCCGAGCCGCTAGCCACGATGTTCGAGGCGCCCGCGAAATTGACGGTTATCGGACCGGTGGCCCCCTGCGACGCTCCAATATCCAGAGCCGTGCGGTTGGCTGTTGCGGAGGTATCTATCGCGGCGCCGGCGACCAGGACCACCGGGGTGGACTGGGTGATAACCACGACGCCGTTGTTGGCGCCGTTGTCATTTATTGTGCCCGTCGTGGTCGAGATCGTACCGGCGGTCAGGGCCTGTCCCGGCGCCCCAACCTCCGTCTGCTGGGCTTGGGCGGCGGGCGCCACAGCGGCCAAGACCAATACCGACGCGCTGGTCATCAGCGCAGCCGAACGGCGATCTACAAATCTAATCACTGGACTTCCCCTGCGCGGCGATGCTCGGCCGCGTTACATGTGCGGCTCTTAGGCGCCCAAACATGCACAAAGCATTGATTGTTCAGAGCGTCCCAAAGCTGGGACGGACTAACCAATCACCGTCTATTTTGGCGCTTGGACCGGCGAATTGAGTGCTCTCAAGGCCGGTACTGCGGCCGCCGGGGAAAAGGCGCGGTCGTGCAGACCTCCAAGTCGCAGCCCTTGGTTTTCAGGACCTGAGTTAGCGGTCGGCGATCCGGCCGCTCGGGTGTAAGGGATCCAGGGCCAACGCATTCCGCCGATGTCGCGGAAGCTGGTTTCGAACGGCCTGACGTCTTGTTGGCCGAGGCGGTGCGGAGGCGGTGCGCCGGACCGCGAAGGCGTTCTCGGTCGGCGGCTGGCCCACCAAACCCGAGCCTCGAACGTCGCAAGCGGATGAGAACTGGACGGCGGCTCATCTCACGGCACTGTATCAATACCGGGTACGCCTTCCCCTTCGGAACGGACCATTAACCCGCCAGCGTGCGTTATGGCGTCGTTGTCGCCTGAACCGCCTGGACGACGGTCGTATACCCGCGGATCTGGCTGGCACGCGCCCTGCGGGTGCTGCCCTCCCGGGTGAACGCGATGAAGTCCCGAACGGTCCACGAGCGCTGGCCCGTGGCGTCGACATCGGCCTTGATGATCTGAACGCCCCGATCCCCGTGGCTCTGCCAGGCCCGGGCGACCTTGAGGGCGATCATCGCAGGCATAGGGTCAGAGCGGGCCCGCAGCGATTTGTCATCGACCTGAACGACGTACATCATGACGGCGAAGCTATCACGGCCCAAGGTCGTGCGAAGTTGGCCTCGCCTGTAACTTTAGACCTAGGACGGGGGTGTTGCGCGGTCAGTCAGCTTTGGCTTCCTTGCGGTGGTGGGCCTGTTCCTTGTTTACCCAAAGAGCGATCAGCGTGCCCGCAGCGCCAGACAGCAGATAGGCGCCCGCCGACGTCAGGCCGAAGGTCGAAGCCAGCAGCAGGGCTGCGAGGGGAGCGAAACCTGCCCCGAACAACCACGCCAGATCCGACGTCAGCGCCGAAGCGGTATAGCGGTTCACCGGCGAGAAGTTCGAGGCGACCGCGCCCGACGACTGGCCGAACGACAGGCCGAGCAAGATGAAACCGCTGATCATGAAGACGATGCCGCCGATCTCGCCACCCGCCAGAAGCTGTGGCGCGAAGCCTGAGAAGGCGGCGATGGCGGCGGCTGTGGCGGCCAGCAGGTTGCGGCGTCCGTATCGGTCGGCCAGCACCCCGGACAGGATCACGCAGCCGAGGCAGACGAAGGCGCCGACCAACTCGATGATGAGAAACCGCCCCGGCGGCTCCTGGGTGTAGAGCAGCACCCACGATAGCGGGAACACCGTGACCATGTGGAACAGGGCGAAGCTGGCCAGTGGCGCAAAGGCGCCGATGACGATGTTCTTGCCCTCGGCCCTGACGGTCTGAAGAACCGGCGTCGGCTGCAGTTCGCGGTCCTCATAGGACTCGATAAAGGCCGGGGTCGCCGAGATACGCAGGCGAGCGAACAGGGCCACGACGTTGATGGCGAACGCGACCATGAACGGATAGCGCCAGCCCCAGTCGAGGAAGTCGGCGGTCGACAGCAGCGAGACGAAGAAGGCGAACAGGGCGCTGGCGAGGATCAGGCCAATGGGCGCGCCGATCTGGCCCAGCATGGCGTACCAGCCGCGCTTGTTCTCGGGCGCGTTCATGGCCAGCAACGAAGCCAGCCCTTCCCAGGTGCCGCCCAGCGCGATGCCCTGACCGATGCGCAACAGGGCCAGCAGGACGACCGACCACATGCCGATGGTTTCATAACCGGGCAGGAAGGCCGTCGCCACGGTCGAGGTGCCCAGCAGCAGCAGGGCGATGGTCAGCTTGGCCCCACGCCCGAAGGCCTTGTCGATGGCGATGAAGATCACCGTCCCGATCGGGCGGGCGATGAAGGCCAGGGCGAACAGAGCGAAGGAGTAGAGCGTACCCACCAGCGGGCCGGCGAACGGGAACACCAGTTGCGGGAACACGATCACCGAGGCGATCGCGAAAACGAAGAAGTCGAAGAACTCGGACGCGCGGCCAATCACGACGCCGATGGCGATTTCGCCCGCATCGATCTTGTCGTGCGGACCACTCGTATTGATCTTCCTGGCGTCCCGTTCGACGGACGTGGAGGACGCTCCGGTGCTGGCGGTCATCGGGTGATCGCTTCCTTAGATCGAGTATGCGCGCGACGACGGGTCACGGTGTTGTGGCGCGCTTATTGGAACTCTACGAGTCAAAAACAGATAGGGCAGATTGTCCAATGTCGTTCCGTTTCTCTCCGGCCTAGAGGCCCACACTATGCCTCCCCAGCTACCGACCAATCCCGTGATCAGGCGTCTCCTTCCATGGTTGGCGCTGCCCGCGCTCGCCTTGCTGGCGGGGTGCAACGCCGTCGTGCTGGCCCCGTCCGGTGACGTGGCGGCTCAGCAGCGCGACCTGCTGGTCATCTCGACCTTGCTGATGCTGTTGATCATCGTGCCGGTGATCGGATTGATCGTCTTCTTCGCCTGGAAATACCGTCAGTCGAACAAGGACGCGGCCTACGAGCCCGACTGGGATCACTCGACCTATCTGGAAGTCGCCATCTGGGGCGCACCGCTCTTGATAATCATCTGCCTCGGAGCCCTGACATGGGCCGGGACCCACCTGCTGGATCCCTATCGTCCGCTCGACCGGATCGCCGCTGGTCGCCCTGCGTCGAAGACGATCAAGCCGTTGCAGGTCAACGTGGTCTCGCTCGACTGGAAATGGCTGTTCATCTACCCGGAGTACGGCATCGCCACGGTCAATGAACTGGCCGCTCCGGTCGATCGCCCGATCCAGTTCACCATCACCTCGTCCTCCGTGATGAACTCGTTCTACATCCCCGCCCTGGCCGGTCAGATCTACGCCATGCCGGGCATGCAGACGACGCTGTATGGCGTGATCAACGAGCCCGGCGAATACAAGGGCTTCTCGGCCAACTACAGCGGCTCGGGCTTCTCGGGCATGCGGTTCAAATTCCACGGCCTGCCCCAGGCCGGCTTCGACCAGTGGGTGGCCCAGGTGAAAGCCGGAGGCCAGTCGCTGGACCGTGACGGCTATCTGCGGCTCGAGGCCCCTAGCGAAAATGTGCCGGTGATGCGCTTCGCCTCAGTCGACAGCGGCCTGTTCAGCGCCATCGTCAACCTGTGCGTGGAGCCGGGCAAGATGTGCATGCACGAGATGGTGGCGATCGACGCCAAGGGCGGTCTCGATACCGAGAGCGCCCGCAACGTCATGGCACTGACCTATGACAAGGACACACGTCGTGGTGCGGTCTTCGGCCCGGCCCAGACCTATGTCGCCACGCTCTGCACGCCGACAGATCCCGACCCCCGCGACCTGCGCCAGACCCGTCTGGCCGCCATCGCCTCCCCCGCC
>DASVTM010000351.1:0-2781 GCA_036387575.1 Brevundimonas sp. | reverse complement strand
GCAGCGAGCCGTCGTCCAGCTTCCAGGCCGTGACGCCCCGGCACTCGCCCTCGTCCATGATCAGGTCGAGCGCGACATACTCGGTGAAGAACTCCACCGCGGCGTTCAGGGACTGGCCGTAGAGGGTGTGCAGGATGGCGTGGCCGGTGCGGTCGGCGGCGGCGCAGGTGCGTTGCACCGGGCCCTCGCCGTAGTTGCGGGTCATGCCGCCGAATGCGCGCTGGTAGATCTTGCCTTCGTCGGTGCGGCTGAAAGGCACGCCCCAGTGTTCCAGCTCATAGACGGCCTTGGGGGCCTCGCGGACGAGGTATTCGATGGCGTCCTGATCGCCCAGCCAGTCCGACCCCTTGACGGTGTCATACATGTGCCATTTCCAGTCGTCCTCGCCCATGTTGCCAAGCGAGGCGGAGATGCCGCCCTGGGCAGCCACGGTGTGCGAGCGGGTCGGGAAGACCTTGGTGATGCAGGCGACCTTTAGGCCCTGCTGCGCCGCGCCGAGCGCTGCACGAAGGCCCGAGCCCCCGGCGCCGACGACGACAACGTCATATTCGTGATCGATGAACTTCAAGTCAGCCACGCGTTCAGGCTCCGATGCCGGCAGGAAGCGGGGCAGAGCCCAGAGCCAGCCGCACGATGAAGAAGACGCTGGCGGCGGCCAGCACGAGGAAGATCAGGTTCGCCAGGCCGATCAGCAGGGCTTTGGTCCCCGGCTTGTGGATGTAGTCTTCGATGATGACTTTCCAAGCTATGCTGACGTAGCCGAAGAAGACGAGGGCCGTCACCGCCGCAAGGCCGGCGTTCAGCGGGCTGGCGGACCAGGCGCGTACGGCGTCGTAGTCGGCGCCGGTCAGGGTGAAGACGCTCGAGGCGACCCATACGCCAAGCGGTGCGAGGATCGCGAGACAGACCTTTTCGATGGTCCACTCGCCGGCGCCGTGACGCTCGGAAATCTTGACGCCGTTCCTGAACATGGCTGGCTTGCTCACAGCGCGATCCTCCCGGTGGCGAACAGGGCGACCCAGAACAGCACCGCGAGCGGGATCGGGCCCCAGACGGAGATGTTGGACAGCAGGGTGGCGGGCCTCAGCGTGAGGCCATTGCCGGTATCATTGATGAGGTGGCGAGCGCCGTTCAAAATAAACGAGAACAGCACAACCGTCAGGCCGAAGCCGGCGAGCAGGCCAAATGGCGAGGCCATGAACTCCAGAACCGCAGCGTAGGCCTCGGCGCCCGAGGCGACGGCGGCCAGCCAGCCGACCATGATCGCAGCGCCAACGCTGATCGCGCCGATGGTGATGCGGAACAGGATCGAGGCGGTCATGGTGACGTGCCAGCGCCAGACCTGCAGGTGGGGGGACAGCGGTCGGGTGCGACCGTTCGGCTGGGTGACGTAGCGACCGTCGTCGGTCGTCGAGTCGTTCGGACTAGACATGCGAATGGTTCTCAAAACCCTGTGAATTCAGGCTTTCTTGCGTGTGCAGAGGCTTTAGGGAACCGCGCACGGGGGTGTCAACGCGGGCGTGGTTGCAGTGCGGCAAGAAATAGTTTGAACGAACGGAACGCATCTCGTTTTCGCGTGTTGCCGGTTCGCACTAGTCAGGCGGACCCGCGATCTTCATCGTGAGGCCATGCTGCTGATTGCCCTGATGATCGCCGGCCTTTCCGGCCAGGACACGTCCTCCAGCGCTGCCGGTTCGCCAGAACTCTACGCCGCTCCCGTTATACGCCCCTACGAACCGCCGTCGGCGTTCGGTCGTCAGATCGAGGAAGGGGACGTGGCCCGCCCGATCCGCAGCAGCCCCATCACCGGGCCGGTGGCCGTCGAGGCTTATCGCAACAACTACGAACAGACCCCGTCGTTGGGGGAGGTCAGCTACGAGCAGTCGGTCGCTCGCGCCCGCGCGGTCGCCGATGCCCGGATGGGCCCGCTGGACGGGGTGTGGAAGGCGACCCTCGCCGATGGGACGTCGGTGCTGGATATGGTTCTGTCGGATCGTGGAGCGGTGAAACCCGTCGAGGGCGCGCTTAGCCTGGCTGGCAAGGTCTCCGCCGCCACTGCCGGAGTTTCAGTGGTCAGATCAGAGGGAGAGGCAGTCATCGAGGCCTCTGTCGAGGGCCGTCCGGTGCGCCTCAGCCTTCAGCGGACGGCCGAGGGTTGGACGGGGACACTCAGCGGCTTGGGTCGCGACCAGACGGTGGTTCTGGCGCACCCCCGTTAAGGACGACAAGACATCGCTGATTCACGGCGAATGCATCCAGCAGTTGTCGGCCCACTAGAGTTATAACCCTCAGTTTTATAAACACTTCTTAAGACAGCGGCAATCTGGTCGGCGGTATTCACTGGCCATGACCAGCCAACCCCTGTTCCGTAGTCTGAATATTTCACGCGTTCTGGACGGCGTTGAGCGGATCGCGGTGGTTGCGCTCTACATCCTGCTCGTCCAACGTTTCGCCGGGGATCTTGCGCATAAGCCCGGCAACATCCTGCTGATTCTGTCCGAGGGCCTGATCGCGATCATGGTCCTGTGCCGTCGCTCGACCGAAGACATTACGTTGCGACCTCTCGACTGGCTGACCGGGGTCCTCGGCACAGCGCTTCCGATGCTCGTCCATCCGACGGGTGGCGGATCAACCGGCGGGGCGGTGCTGATGCTTGCGGGCCTCGTGATCAGCTTTGGCGCCAAGCTTTCGCTGCGTCGCAGCTTCGGCGTGATCGCCGCCAACCGCGGCGTGAAACGGACCGGCCTGTACGCGGTCGTGCGCCATCCGATGTATCTCGGC
>DASVTM010000350.1:0-4315 GCA_036387575.1 Brevundimonas sp. | reverse complement strand
TGCGGGACCACGTGTTTGGTCTTCTCGATCTCCTTGAGCCAACCCTCGGCCTCGGCGCGCGCAACGATCGCCTTGCGCGCGGCGAAGCGATCCTGACCAGTGTATTCCGTCGGAATGTCGGGCGCGTCGGCATCGGTGATGCGGGCGAAGGCGTCGAGGATATTAATCGTCGCCAGTCCCGCCCGCTTGCCGACCTGGAAGTCGTTGAAGTCGTGCGCGGGCGTGATCTTCACCGCGCCGGAGCCCTTGGTCGGATCGGCGTAGTCATCAGCGACGATCGGGACGCGACGGCCGACGATCGGCAGCGTCACGAACTTGCCGACGAGGCTCGCATAGCGCTCATCGCCGGGATGCACGGCTACGCCGGTGTCCCCCAGCATGGTCTCAGGCCGCGTCGTCGCGACGACGATGTAGTCGCGCGTTTCGTATTCCGTCGCCACGCCCTCTTCATCGAAGGCGATGGGGTGTTCGTAGGTGACGCCGTCCGCCAGCGGATAGGCGAAATGCCAGTAGAAGCCTTCGACCTCGCGCTGCTCGACCTCGAGGTCCGAGATGGCCGTCTGGAACTGCGGGTCCCAGTTGACCAGCCGCTTGTCGCGATAGATCAGGCCTTCCTTGTGCAGTTGCACGAAGACCTTGCGGACGGCGGCGTTCAAACCTTCGTCGAGCGTGAAGCGTTCGCGCGACCAGTCGCAGGAGGCGCCCAGACGACGCAGTTGCTGGACGATCGAACCGCCGCTCTCGGCCTTCCACTCCCAGACCTTCTCGACGAAGGCGTCACGGCCCATCTCCCGACGGCCCATATTGCCCGCCGCCGCCAGTTGGCGCTCGACGACCATCTGGGTCGCGATGCCCGCGTGGTCGGTGCCGGGCAGCCACAGCGCGGCCTTGCCCTTCATCCGGTGATAGCGGGTCAGGATGTCCTGAAGCGTGTTGTTCAGCGCATGCCCGATGTGCAGCGAGCCCGTCACGTTCGGTGGCGGGATCACGATCGAATAGGCTTCGGCCGCGCCCTCGGTCGGGGCGAAGGCGCCGGACTGCTCCCACTGAGCATAGAGGCGGGGTTCGGAAGCCTTGGGATCGAAAGTCTTGTCGAGCATCGTGATCTTCTTCTGCCCTCGCCGTTTGCGGCATGAGGGCGGTTTAGAAAGCGAAAGGGCGGCCCCGTCGGAGCCGCCCCTGTTGATCTAGTCGCGTGACGCGAAGAGGGCTAGCCGGCGGTGCGTGCGATCCGCTCGACCTCGGCCTTGACTGCCGCCTCGACGATGCCCGGCAGGTTGCTGTCGAGCCAGTTCTTCAGCATCGGCTTGAGCATTTCGGCGACCATACCCTCGACGGTCATACCGCTGATGAAGTTCAGGTCGTTGGAAGCCGCCGGAGCGGGCTCGGGCTTCTTCAAGCTGGCGTGCAGTCCCGCAAAAGCGGACGCGGCGCTGGCGGCTGCGCTTTCGCCGACCAGGCTGTCGTAGGATTGGGCGGGTTCCGGTTCGGGCGAAGGATTCCACGTCGCTGGCGCCTCAGGCTCCGGCGTGGAAACGTCCAGATCTCCGATGCTTTCGACTGCAGGGGCTTCATAGGTGTCGGTCAGTTCGAGGATGTCGTCCTCTGCTTCTTCCGGCTCGACAGGCTCAGGCGCGGACGGAGCGGCGTCCGCAACGGGGCTCGGGAAAGGTTCGGGCTCGGGAGCTGGAGCCGCGACGGTTTCCACCGGCGCGTCGTCTTCGGAGATGATCCGGCGAATCGACGCTAGGATCTCTTCCATCGTCGGTTCCTGAGCGGTCGGTTCGGACATTCGTAAACCTCGATCGAGCCTTGGGAGCGCACATCAGGCGACATGCACGGACGGCGGGGGGCGGCAGGCGACGGTCTCGCCCTGCCCCCCAGCATATGTCGTCGCATCAACGCCCGACGGAATCAACGGGCGTTTTGCAGCTACACGGTTAAGGTCGGCAACCGCTCGCGCCAGCCTTCAGGAGCGGGGCGCCGTCTTGACGATGTCGGACTTCAGTTGGGTATCAATCGGCGCATCAGGCGCGTCCGTCGCCGGGGTCACCAGTGGGGCGGCGATGCGGTCGATAGCCTCCAGAACACCGTCCCACGGCAAGGCTCCGCGACCGCGCACGGCGTTCGTGTTGGCTGCGGCGTCGTAGGCCTCGATAGAGGGATCCAGATCTGGACCTTCCAGACGTCCCATGGCCGCCAGAAGCGACGCTTGGGCGATATATTCGTTGGCGACCGAGTTCACCAGAAGCACCTGGGCCGAGCGCAGTTCCAGTTCCTGGTTCAGTACATCCAGGGTGGTGCGCAGGCCGACCTGGGCTTCCTGCCGCACACCTTCGGCAGCAACGGTCGCCGCACGCACGGCCTCGTTGCCGGCGGTGACGGTGGCGCGCGCCGAAACGACCTGGGCAAAGGCGGAGCTGACGTCCTGCAGCACCCCGCGGCGTTCGCCTTCGACAGCAATCTGGGCGGCGTTCGCGGTTTCGAGCGCCTGGGCGACTCGCGAGGCGTTCAAGCCGCCGGTAAACAGGGGAACCGAAATCTGGGCGCCCACTGTCAGGCTGGTGCGATCGGCGAGATCGAACTCACTGAGGTCGCCCGACCCGCCATACGACGCGGTGAGACCCGCGGAGGGCAGATAGGCCGAACGAGCGGCGGCGACACGGGCTTCGGCAGCCTGAAGGCTGTAGCCGGCCGCCACGACAGAAGGGTTCTCGACCAGACCTATATCGAGCGCCTGTTCGAAATCGGCGGGCACGCCCGGCAAGGCCGGCGGAGTCACAAGACCGGCGGGAGCCTGGCCCACCACAGCGGCGTAGGTCGCGCGCGACACCGACAGCTGGGCCTGGGCATTGGCCAGATCGGCTTCGGACTGAGCCAGCCGGGCCTCCGACTGGGCGACGTCCGTCCGCGTGATTTCGCCCACTTCAAAGCGGGCGTTGGATTCGTCCAACTGGCGACGCAGGACGGCAAGGTTCTCCTGACGGATCTGCAGGACCTGCATGTCGCGCTGGACGCCGACATAGGCCTGAATAACGGAGGCCAGAACCTGTTGTTCGACGGAGCGCAGGTTCTCACGACCGGCGAGGACATTGGCCTCGGCCGCGGTGACGGAATGACCGATGCGGCCGCCGCTGTAGAGCGTCTGGTTCAGCCCGATGCTCAGGCTGCCACCGTCGGTTTCAGTTACGCCGCTGCCCAGACCGCTGCCCTGAATATCGGTGCGGGTGTAGCTGGCGCCGGCTGTGACATCGATGGTGGGACGATAGCCCGACCGCGCCTGAGGAATGGTCTCGTCGAGCGCTCGCTGGTTGGCGCGCTGGGCCAGCAACGTAGGGTTGGTGCGATAGGCCAGCGCCAGCGCTTCCTGCAGCGTCTCGGCAGAGGCGTTTCCCGCCGAGATGGCGAGCCACGAGACAGAGGCGAGGGCGACCGCGACGACCGACGAACGTTTCAGCATGACCAATTCCCGATAGGCGTTCGCGGTGGAGCGCGGCCTGAATTTCTTGTTCTCGCGTAGAGCGCATTCCGCCTACGCCACGCCAGTTAAGTTTTTTTCACGCAGTGGCCAGCCCATTCCGTCGGAAGAATGGACTCTACAGTGCGAAAATCATCGGCGGCGACATTTCGGCCATCACCTGAGGGCTGGAATCGAACAGTTCACGGCGCGAAAAGCCTTCGCGGCCGCGCACATAGAGGACCGCCTTGCCTGCGGGTCCGGAGCGCTCGACGACTGCCAGCCGCCCGCCGACCTTGAGCGTCTGCAGCCAGGCTTCGGGCCGGACGGGAGTCGCCATCTCGCTGATGATGACATCGTATTCACCGCCGGCAGGCTCGGTCATCGGGGCGATCGCGGTCGTGACGCCGGCGTCTTCCAGGGCTTCGCCGGCAATGTCGAAGACCGCCGCATCAGACTCCTGAGCCGTGACTGTCAGGCCCAGCCCCGCCAGAACAGCAGCAGCGTAGGGACCCGCGACCACGAGCGCCGTCTCGCCGGCCCGGGCGTCAAGAGCCTGGATCAGCTTGGCCACGTCCCGCGCCATCATCAGCTTGCGGGTCGGTGTGATCGCGGTCTCGATCTCGGCGTAGGCCGCGAAGGCCCGTTCCGGGGCGCAGAAACGCTCGCGCGGCACGCTCAGCAGCACGGCCTGAAGGCTGCGATCGGTCACGTCGTTCACCCGGACCTGAGAGTCCACCATGACCTTGCGCGCGGCGGCGTAATCCATCAGCGGCGAATCCTTGTGCGTTTAGAGACGAAATCTGACGCGCTTATAGGTCCGTGCGTTGCAGCGGACAATCCGATCTGATAGCGAAC
>DASVTM010000349.1:0-4788 GCA_036387575.1 Brevundimonas sp. | reverse complement strand
AAGCGCTGCAGACCGAGCGCTGGTTGCCCATTGACGTCGTGCTGCGGGCAGACAGCTCGCTGGGCGTCGGCAGCCAGACAGGACGGAGCATGTATTACGCTCAGTCCTGGGCCCTGACCCACTGGCTGCTGGCCGATACTGCCCGGATACGGAATCTGTCCGCCTACGTCAGGGCAGTCAACGGTGGTCAGGACCCCGTGGAGGTCTGGCAGGCGGTCTTCGCAATGACGCCTGACCAGCTGACGGCGCAGCTTCGCACCCACGTCCGAAGCCGTCTCTCCTACGCCAAGCTCGACATTCCTCCGATCGACCCGGTCATCACAGTGACGACCTTGTCGCCTGCGGCTGATGTGGTCATTCTGCCGGCGATCAACGCTAGGTCGTGGAATACGGCGGAGGTCGACGGACCCGCGCTTCTGGCCACGCTGCGGACGGCCGCCGCCCGCTTCCCCGACGATCCTCTGGCCCTTGTCGCCCTCGGCCGGGCGGAAATGCGGTGGGGAAATGCGACCGCTGCGGAGACGGCCCTGACCCACGCGCTCGACCGGCAGGGCGACAACGTCGAGGGCCTCATCCTGATGGCGGACTTGACCACGGAGCGGGGCGCCGAAGCGATCGACGAGGCCGAGCGGACGCGGCAGTGGGACCTGGCGAGGGATTTCCTGGCCCGCGCGCTGCAGGCCGATCCCACTGACCAGCGGGTTTACAGCGCCCAGGCTCGCGCGCGCCGGTATATAGGCGACTGAACACGTACTCAGCCGACCGGCCTTCCCTACGCCTTTCTCCCGTGGTTCTCTGGCGTCATGTTCGCGATCTGGATCGCCGCCCTGCTGACCGTCAACGCCCAGACCGCCCGGCCGGCGGTGGCGCTCGTCTCCTATGACGAGACGGTTCGCTGTGCCGGCGTGACCCAGGCGGCTTCCGAACTCGAAGGCGGTGAAACAGCCGAGGGCAGGGCCTTGTCCGATGCCGCACTATATTGGTCCTTGGCGGCCACCCAGGCGGCGGAGGCCTCCAACCGGGACGCCAAGGTCTCAGACGCCGACCAGAACCGCGCCCGTATCCGGGCAGTGCGGCAGCTCAATGCCGGGAATGCGGACGCCAGGGCAGCCCTGCTGCGGTGCCGGGCGCGCACGCCCGACCTGGGCTGATCCTGTATGTCGGTTCAGCCCCCCATCCGGAAAGCTGAGCTGAACCCTCGAACCGGCCCTGCGTTTGCGTGGGCGTCCCCGGGATCGCCTTTGCGGTCCCGAAGCGGGACGACCGAGAGGCTGACGAGGCGTATGTTCGAATTCGGCAGGGACTTGAGAAGGCTGTTCGCACAGGCGCGCGAAAGCGAGGATCTGAGTTGGCTGGAGCTGATCGGCGTGGATCTTCTGGCCGTGGAAGCCCGTCAGCAGTGCACCGATGCCGGACGCATCTCCTGTGTAAAGCCTCATCCGGCGTGGATGCGGGGCTCAGCGCTTTGGCGCGAGCACGCCCGTCGTTCCGGGTCGGCGGACAGCGTCCGCAAGGCTCTGGGCGCCGCACTGGACGCCGCCCGCCATGCGAAATCTCCCGACGAGGTCGCACGCGCTGCCGTAGAGACGGCGCAGGGCCTGCTGTTACGCTTCGACCTCAACGGCGGCCGCGAAGTTCTCGACCAGGCGCTTGAGGCCGTACCCGGGACGACCGGCTGCCGTTCAGCAACCATCTCCCTCATTTCCGCCATCCACGCGCGGATCAAGTCGCGCCTTGCCCGTTTCGAGAACGACTCCGGCGCTCTTATGGGCGCGGCCGCCCTGCTCGACGCCGCCATCCACGACATGGACCGGACCCGCGCGGGCAATGTCGACGATATCCGCATGGATCGCGCTGCGCTGGCGCTGGAAGCCGGCGTCACGCGTCGCGACCCGCATCTTCTGGATCAGGCCGGGCGCGAACTGCTTCGACTGGTCGCGAACGCATCCCCCGATTACCGCCCCCTGACCCGCGCCCGCGCCCTCACCCTGTGCGGAGCCGGTCTCTCGGCCCTCGGTGCGCTGGCCGACAGCGAACCGGCGCGCGAACAGGGAAAGGCCATGTTCGAGGCCGCTGCAGATCAGTTTACGCCCGACCACAGCCCGCTCGACTGGGTTGTAATCCAGATCGTTCGCGGGGCGACGCCCGGCGCTGTCTCCCTCGCGGCCCTGCGTCAGGCCGACAGTCTCACCGCTGGCCAGAATCTCGTCGTCGGAGCTATGGCTCGCGACATGCTCATCGAGGGCGAGGTCGCAGCCGCAGTCTCGACAGGCGACGTCCCGCGGCTAACGGTTTCCGAGACCGCAGCCCGCAGACGTCTGTCCGATAACCCGTCCGAGCTGAACTGGGCCGTTGAGCAAATGGCGATGGTCCGTATCGCCCGCGCCCGCGCTCTTCTGACTGGTTCAGACGCCAGCGCTACGGGCCTCGCATTGCTCGAGGCGGCAGAGGTCGCGTACGAGCGCGGCATGCCCGGACTGGCCGATCGGGCCAAGGCCCTGCTCGGTGTCCGCCTGAACGCCTGACAGTCGGTGAGTTCGAAGACTGATCAGCCGCCCATGGCCACGAACGCCCCGTTCCTGAAGCCCGGCTTGCCGTAGACCATCCGTTGGCCGTCTTCGCCCAGCACGCGACCGCCAGCCGCTTCCAGCACCGCCTGACCCGCCGCCGTGTCCCACTCGTGGGTCGGGCCCGTGCGGGGATAGGCGTCGAAACGGCCCTCGGCGATCAGGCAGAATTTCAGCGACGAATCGGTCCCCTGCCATTGGGTGCAGCCATGACGGGCGGCCAGACGGCTCGCCTCTTCGTCGCTCACGCTGTGGCTCAACAGGGCGATTCCCTCATCCGGGCGGTTTCGGACCTTGATCGCGACCCACGCCTCCCCGAATCGCCGGCGCTGGGCGCCGCCGCCCGGACCCAGTCGCCATGTCGTCGATGTCGCGGGCGCACTGACCACGCCGGCAATGGGCGCTCCATTCTGGATCAGGGCTATGTTGACGGTGAAGCTCTCCTTGCCTGCGATAAACCCCTTGGTGCCGTCCAGCGGATCGATCAGCCAGAAAAGTTCGTCTGCTTTCTCGGGCGCGCCGTCGGCGGCAACGGCTTCTTCGGCGACGGTCTGCACTCCGGGATAGAGCGCGTTCAGCCGCTCCAGAATCAGTGCTTCGGCCTGCTGGTCGGCCAGCGTCACGGGGCTGTCGTCCGACTTGGTGGTCACGACGGCGCCCGCGCGCCAGTAAGGCAGGATCACGCGCGCGGCGTCCTCCGCGATGTCTGCGATGGCGTCATGCAGGGCGCCCGAAGCGAGTTCCTGCGTCAGTGATTTGCTCATGGCCGGGTCGATAGCCGATCCGACCCGTTTCGCGAACTGGCAAATCACCTCAGTTTGCGTGCACACGTCCCAGAACGACATTCGCGCCCGCGCAAAAGAGCCCCCATGACCGACGACACGTCCGCCCTCCCGTCCGGCGCCGAACTGGCAACCTGGGTCGCAGCCAAGCTTTGCCACGACTTCGTAAGTCCTGCCGGCGCGATCAACTCGGGCCTGGACCTGCTCAATGATCCTTCCGCCGCCGACATGCGCGACGATGCGCTCGGCCTGATCACACAAAGCGCGACGAAATTGCTGTCGCTGATCTATTTCTGCCGCGTCGCCTTTGGCGCCGCGACGACCAGCGAGCGGTTCACGGGAGAGGAATTGCGCGGCCTTGTCTCGGGCATGATCGAAGGAGGAAGAGCCACAATGGACTGGCGCGTTTCCGAAGCCGACTTCAACAAGCCCGCCTCCCGCGCCTTGCTGAACCTGGCCTATCTCACCGCCGGCGCGCTCCCATCAGGAGGCGAGGCCGTGATCACCAGCCACCGGGACGGCGACATGCTGGTGTTGACAGGACTGGCCGAAGGCGCACGCGCACGGCTGAAGCCCGAGGCCATTGTCGGCCTCTCGGGCCAGCGATTGACGGAGGGCCTGACAGGCCAGTGGATTCAACCCTACTGGCTTTGGCTTACGGCTCACGAGGCCGGCGGAAGCCTCAGCGTCGTCGCTGAAGAAGGACGGGTTGCGCTGGTCGCCCGGATGCCCGTTTAATACCGTTTCCCAACGCCTCGTTAACTGCCACAGGGCGATGATGCTCGCGACGCACGGACGCCTTTCCCTGCCGGAGAAGTCGGACTTTGGACGCCAGAACCTGCCTTATCGTCGACGACAGCCGGATCATCCGGAAGGTCGCGCGGCGCATCGTGGAAGGCTTGGGCTTCGAGGTCGACGAGGCCGCCGACGGCGCCGAGGCCCTAACCTATTGCGCTTCGGTCATGCCGGACATCGTCCTGCTGGACTGGAACATGCCCGTCATGGACGGATTGACGTTCCTGCGGCGCCTGCGCGCGCAACCAGGCGGCGATGCCCCAAAGGTCCTGTTCTGCACCATCGAGACCGCCCCTGAGCGTATCGCCGAAGGTCTGGCCGCCGGCGCCGACGACTACGTCATGAAGCCTTTCGACGGTGAAATCCTGCAGTCCAAGCTTGCGGAGGTGGGGGCCGTCTGACGACGCCTTCAAGTCACGCATGACCCAGGACGATTTCGAACGCCTCCAGACGTTGCTGGCAACCCGGGCCGGCTTCCGCCTGACCCGCGACCGAATCCATTTGGCCGAACATCGGCTCGCGCCCGTGGCTCGTCGCGAGGGATTCGACAGCGTCGACGCCCTGCTCGCTGCGCTCTGGGCCCGTCCCGTCGCTTCGCTCGCCTGGGCCGTTATCGAGACCATGCTGAACGGCGAAACCTGGTT
>DASVTM010000348.1:0-2437 GCA_036387575.1 Brevundimonas sp. | reverse complement strand
GAGGATGAACAGCGCGGGCGCTGCGAGCAGGAACGGCAGGAAGGCCCCTCGTTCATTGCGGTAAAGGCCGGGCGCGACAAAGCGATACAGCTGCCAGGCGATGATCGGGAAAGCCAGAACGATGGCCCCGAAGCCGGCGATCTTCATCTTGCTGAACAGCTGTTCGAGCGGTGCGGTCGCGATGAGCTGAACCGCCGACTCGCCGTCCTTGGGAATCGGCTTGAGGCCCGACGTGACCTCCAGCAGTTCGATCGGATTGCCGTGACCGCCGTGTGCCGCCGCCGCGGCGTGAATGGCGGTCGCGGCCTGATAAGGCTTGATCAGGAAGATCTGTATCGGCGAGGCGAAGTAGAAGCAGATCAGGAAGCCGATCACGAAACCGATCACACAGATCATCAGCCGGCCGCGCAGCTCGATCAAATGATCCATCAGGGGAGCGCGCGACTCCTCGATCTCGGCCTCGTTACGTTCGTAGGTCATAGATCGAGCTTGCTGTTACGCGGCGCGCGGGCCTTCGCCGTGGTCTTGGTGGCGGTCCCGGATTTGGCAGCGGCGGCTGTGCCTGTCTTCGCCAGAGCGTTGGCGCCAGGGACCTTGGAGACCGAAGTCTTCGGCGTGGTGGCTTTCGTCAAAGACGCGTTAGCCGCAGATTTTCGGGGAGCGGCGCGTTTGACGGGCGTTGCCGCGACAACAGGCTCAGCCTCAGGCTCCGTCAGCGAAGGCGTGGCCAGCGGCATCATCACCGGCTCGCCGTCGGGCCATTCGGACGCGGTCGGCGTCATCACAGGTTCAGCGACGCTCTCCGGCACGACCGGCGCACCTGACGCGGGTGTGGCAGCGGCAAACAACGGCTTGTCGAACTCGTCCTTGATGCCCTTGAAGGCGGCGTCTGCATCGGCGCCTAACCGGACGGGTGACTGCACAGTCCGCAGGGCCTCGACCTCCTTGCGGAGTTCGTCCAGCTCGGACTGACGCGCCATTTCGTCAAAGCTGGCGCGAAATTCGTTGGCCATGCCGCGCGCCTTGGCGACCATCTTGCCGAGTTGGCGCAACAGGCCGGGCAGACGCTCCGGTCCTACGACCAAAAGCGCCACCAGGCCGATGATAAACCACTCACTGCCCCCGATACCGGGACCCAGACCGCCCATGCTGCAGGCTCTTTCCGGTCAGTAGCGACTAGCGCTTCAACTCTTCTTTTTCCGCGTCGGTGCGCGGCAGGCTCGACACGCCTTCGGACGGGCCGTCTTTCTTGTCGTCGTCCTTCAGGCCTTCCTTGAAGGCTTTGATGCCTTTCGCGGCGTCGCCCATGATGCCCGACAGTTTACCGCGGCCGCCAAACAGCAGCAGAACGATGACCGCGACGATGGCCCAATGCCAGATGCTAAAGCTGCCCACGGTGGCGTCTCCTCAAGGGACCGGATTCGGTCCCGTAACAAATCTCAGCCGTCATATAGGCTATTGCTTGGCGGCGCGGCAATCGACGCTGTAGTCACACCCGCATGAACGCGCCTGCAAACCACGTCATCATCCACACTGATGGGGCCTGCAAAGGCAATCCGGGCCCCGGAGGCTGGGGTGCGATCCTTGAAGCCGCGGGTAAGGTCAAGGAGATGTCGGGGGGCGAGCGCCTGACCACCAACAATCGCATGGAGTTGATGGCGGCGATCATGGCGCTGGAAGCCCTGACCCGGCCTTGCAAGATCGACCTGCACACCGACAGCAAATACGTGCTGGACGGGATCACCAAATGGATCTCGGGCTGGAAGTCGCGCGGCTGGCTGACGGCGGACAAGAAACCGGTCAAGAACGACGACCTGTGGAAGCGGCTCGACGCCGCCCGCATCAGGCACGAGGTCAAATGGCATTGGGTCAAAGGTCACGCCGGCCACCCCCTCAACGAACGCGCCGACCAGTTGGCCAATCGCGGCATCGTCGAGATGAAGGCTGGCGCTCGGCCTTAAGCCCTTAGGCCAAACGGACCTTGAGACCAGACCCCGTCGAGCGCTCCACCACCACGCTGTCACCGACGACAGGAGCCGCGCCTTCTATCTCCGCAGGCCATTCTGCGCCCGAAATGAAGACCCGCCCACGGCCTTCGATGAACGCCTCGACCACCCGGGCGCGCTGCCCGACAAGTCGATCGTCGCGGTCATTGATGTCCGGATATTCGTCGGGATTGACCCGCTGGACCAGCTTTCTGGACGCGAGCGTGGATGCGAGGGTCAGCACGGCGAATATTCCCGCCTCCCCTGCAAACCCGAACCGCAAGCCGAGGGCGCAAATCACGGCCACCACCCCCGCCGAGACTGCGGGCCAAAGCAGCCACTCTGTCGAAATGCTGGCCTCGATGGCCAACAGGACAACCCCGATGGCAAGCCAGAGCCAGAACGGCTGGGCCACATAGATGTCGATCAGGGCGCCCATGTCGGTCAGGCCG
>DASVTM010000347.1:0-7915 GCA_036387575.1 Brevundimonas sp. | reverse complement strand
GCGCCGTCCTGACCCACCACTGCGCGGGCGATCTCGGCGCGGATCCGCGCGGCGATTGCGGTCACCTCATTGACGTCCACGGGTCATCTCCTGTTTCCAGCGATGCAGGTCACGGGCGACCGACATCAGATCATTGGGGGTCCGGGCCTTGGCGGCGTTCGCGGCCAGAACGGAATATTCGGGCGTCACGCCGGTCATGGCTCCGACGCGATCCAGGAAGGCGTCGAGCTCGGTATCCGACAGCGTACGCGGCGCCCCGATGGCGCGAGCGACGGCGGCGCGGATCAAGCGGGCATAGGGCGAAGCCATCCGGTGCTCGCGCCGTGCCAGCCGCACCAGACCGGCGGTGTTGTCGGCGAGGGCGCGCTTGCCCAGAGCTACGGTGCGATCCGCCTCGCGTGCGGGGCCGAAGCGAACCACAGCCTGAAAGCCGGCAAAGGCAGCCAAGGCAGCCAGCAGGAGTGTCAGCCCCAGCAACGGCGGTTCGAGCATCAGCCGCAGCAAGCTGCGCGTCCGCTGGAAGCCGTGCAGGGTCAGATCGAAGATTACCGGCGAGCCCTCGGCGCGCGCAAGGCCGAGCACAGCCAGGGCGGTCTCGGCTCCAGCCAACGACTTGATACCCTGCGTATTGATCAGGTCGGGATCGGACAGCACGTAGATTCGCGTGTCACGTCTCATGGCGAGTACGACTCCGCCGGATGCATCCAGCAGCACGGGGATCCATAGCGGGGCGGCGTTTCCGGCTGGAGCCAACGCCTTGCCTCTCAACGTCTGCAGGGCCTCGATACGCACCGGGCGGCCGGTGCGATGGCCGTCGGGCCGCGTCATCTGGATCCAGCCTGGAGACTGCCGGCGCGCGAGCCCAAGCCCGGAACGAAAGCGTTCGGGCAGGATTTCGAGCACGCCGTCAACGGGATAAGGACCCACAGTCGAGACCCATCCATGATGGCGAGCTTCCGGAAGGGTGTTCCATTTAGGCAGCACGATCAGGAGTGGGCCGCCGGTGATTTCTGTCAGCGCAGCGTTGCCCACGACGTTCATGCCGTCACGACCTTGCTCCTCCGAGCGACGGGCACGGTCTCGAACCTGATCCGGATTGACCCCAAAGGGCGGTGTCGTGATCAACAGGCTATCGCGCCCGTTCATGCCCACCCGCCCTCGGCTGAGGGTCACCGGAACACCCGTGGAACGCAGAAGTTTGACGATCCCGGCGTAGCCTACCGATGAGTTGGACAGCGCGTGGCTCCCACCGTCATCGCCGGTCTTGAGTTCCGGCGCATACGCAGACAGCACACCGAGACCGGCCATGGCCACCACCGCGATGAGGGCCAGGACGATGATGGTCAGCGGGGAGAAGGCGCCCGCAACGGCGCGCGAAGTCCGGCTCATGTCCGCATCCCTTCGGCTCGCCAGCCGTCAGGAATTGCGAAGGCTTCATAGGCCTGACGGCAGTCTGCGAAGTCGCCAGCGCCGACCGACGCCGCGCCGAACAGGCTGCGTTCCACGACGCTGCCGATGCGGGTAAACGCCGGTCGGGCGCTCTCAGGGATGGCTTTCAGCGTCGCGATTTCGCGCGTGGTCAGGGAGACGCGGAGCGCCTTCGGCTGACGCTTCTGGATATCTTCGACGCTACGTAACAGCAGCAGGTGCGCGGCCTCGGCGTACAGACCGTCAGCGGCGAGCGCGTCAGCCTGGACCAGCAAATCGCGGGCTGCGGCGACGTCGGGACGCCATTCCGGCTCAGGCGGTTGTCGGGCTTTCGTCGCCTTGGCCCTTGGCCCGCGCAACTTCAGAATCTCTCGCGCGACGGCAAACAGGATCAAACCGGCAATCACGATCAATCCGCCCCAGAAGACGTATTTCAAGGCAGGTGCGATGAATTTCAGGATGTCGCCGACCCAGTGAAGCCAGCCAGGAATTTCGGGCGGAACGAAGCCGGTGCGGTCGAACTGGAGATTCGGATCGCGGAGCAGCCGGGCGTGAGCCTCGGCGATGTCGACGCCCGACGAAGACGGGACGGCTGGCGCCGCAAGCGGCATGGTCTCAACCCGCATACGCTGATCCGTATCCCCTGACGCATCCAGCAATAGCGTGACCGTGAGTCCAGTCAACCGGACGTGGTTTTATGCCCGTATTCGATGACGGTTTCAGGTCTTTGCCGCGATCTCGAAAAAAGCCGGAGCGTCCTGAGACGCTCCGGCTGCGAAAACACGAGGATAGCGTTGGATCGTCCTAGAAGCTCATTCTGGCGCCGGCGAAGAACTGGCGGCCGGTCGAACCGTAGTTGGTCACAACGGGATCGTCCGAGTAGCCCCAGCGGTTGGTGGTCTGGTTGGTCAGGTTCAGGGCCTCGAAGTTCAATGTGACGTTGTCCGTGAGCTTGTAGGTCATGGAGAGGTCGACGTTCAGCGTGGCATCGGAACCGAGGAAGTCGTTGACCAGCGGGGAGTCAGAGAAGCCGGGATCCGTGGTGCCCGAGGCGATCGGGTACTGGGTCACGTATTCGGCACGGTAGGCCGTCGATACGCGGGCGGAGAACTTCGGTACTTCATAGAAGATGGTGAAGTTGAACGCGTCAGGCGAGGCGCCGGTGAAGGGTCCGGCGCCGGTCACCAGAGGCTGAGGCGTCAGGATGTACTTCAGCTCCGACTCCAGGTGGGTGTAGTTGGCCTGGATGCCGAGGTTCTGGAAGTACCAGGGCAGGAAGGTGAAGTTCTGCTGATAGTTGACCTCGACGCCGCGGATGTAGCCGCCGGGCGCGTCGCGGAACTGGCGGATAGAGAACGAGTTGTTCGCGTTGATATAATCGACCTGGTTCTGGGCATTGGCACGCGCCGTTGCGGTCTGGGTCGTATCGGCGGCGACGGCTTCGAACTCGGCGCGAAGTTCGGCGATGCCTGCGGTGTCGAGGATCGACGACAGCGTGCCTTCGCCAACCAGCGTCTGTGGGAAGGACGAGATTTCCTTGTCGAAGATGGCAACCGAGAACAGGGCGTCGGGTTGGAAATACCACTCGAAGCTGAGGTCGTAGTTCGTTGCAAGGAACGGGTTCAGTTTGGGGTTGCCGATAGTGATGGCGGCGCCGGTGTTGGCGCCGAGGCCATTGGGCACCGTGAAGGCGGTGACGCTAGGCGCCAGGTTGCCGAGGATCGGACGCGACATCACGCTGGCGATGCCGAGACGCACGATCATGTTGTCCGTAATCTCGTAGGCCACGTTCAGCGACGGCAGGTTGTTGGTGTATTCATTAGTGGCGTTGATAGCCCGACCGCGGTTGGTGAAGCCGTTGGAGTCCACCTCGGTCTTGGCCTGACGAACACCGACGTTACCGCGAACGTCACGACCGAAGACCTGGAACAGGAAGTCGATCTGGCCGAAGAAGCTGGTGTCGGTTTCCTCAATATCGAACGTCTGGGCGAAGTTGAACTTCGGCGAGATGCGCCAGTCGCCCCACTTGTTGACACAGTTGCACTCGAAGTCAAACAGGCTCCGGAAGGCGTCTAGGTTCGGGGCGTAGAAGCTTGTCGGCGTGCCTTCGGGCAGGTCCAGACCTTGGCCAAACTCGTGCACGGCGCCGACCTGCTGGATCGTCGTCCCGGCTTCGATCAGGCTCGGGTTCAAGGTTTCGCGGTTCGACTCGCGCTGCGAGGCCGTGGTGAAGAAGGTATAGACCCGACGTGAAAAGCCTGCCTTCAACGTGATGTTTTCGTCGAAGTCCCAGGCCAGATCGAAGGCGGCGCCTTCGTAGGTGTTCTCGACCGTCCGCTCGAAATAGCGGATCGCCGAGAAGCCCTTGATCACGTCCCACTTGGTCGGGTCGGCGACGTCGAAGCCGAAGTTCAGCGAAGGCATGTCGCCGCCGTTGCGGGCGTCATAGACGAAATAGCCGTCTCCGGGCGCGCCGGAGCCCGAGTTCAGGCGGCTGAACTCGACCAGCGAACCCTTGGATTCGTTGATCGACTTGCTTTGACCGTAGATGCCGTGGACACGGAATGTGTCGCTGAACTCGTGCGTGATATCGAACGTGCCCTGGGTGAACTCCGTGGTGAAACGAGCTTCATCGGCCGCCGAGCGCATATCGACGTTGCCGAGCACCAGATAATCGGCGTTTTGACCGGTCGGGCTCAGGGCGGCGTCAATCAGACGGATGCCGGGGCGACCGATCAGGGCGTTACGCATGCCCAGACCCAGGGAGTCGAACACGTAACCGCGCGAAGTCGTGCTGTTATAATAGTCGAAGGGATCGAGGTTGTTCGGGTTGTAGCTGGCGGTCGTGCCCGGAACCAGGGTGTTGCCGTAGATTTGCTGGCCACAATCCACACCGGCGATGATGGCGGTTTCGGCCCGCGCCGTGCAGCCCGCGTACAGCGCCCGGCGCTGGGCTGCGGTGCCGCCAGCCGTAGCGTTGGCCAGTTGATACGTCGCCGGGTTGGCCGTGCCCTGGGTATTGTTTCGGTTCAGGCCCACCGGGACGATCTGGTAGTTGGTGGAGACCTGGTCGAGCTTGGAATAGACGCCGTCAACGCTGATGGTCGTACGATCCGTGGGGCGCCACTGGAACCCGCTCGTCAGGCCAAGACGCTCCTGGCCGATATCTTGCTGATTCAGAGTCGGCAGCGCAGGGATGCGGACCAGTGAGCCCGGCGCCACCGTCGTACCTGCAGCGGTGCCCGTCGCGTTGTTGTTGCGCAACGTCGAACCGATCGGGCTGTTGATCAGGTTGTACGCCGCAAGGTTCGAACCGCGCAGCGCGTCGCAATACGAGATGTTGGTGATGTTGACGCCGGGAATGACGCCGACCACGCCCGGGAGCGTACCGTTACAGTTAGTGTTTGCTGGAGCCGCAAAGCCCTGACGGGTTTGGATCGTGGTGCCCGCTGCGATATTGGGCGTCCCGGGGAAAGTGGCCTGACGATAGGTGTAGTCAGACTGACCGGCTTGACGCTGGTAGCTGTCGATCGTCTGGTCACGCTTGTTGTAGGCGACCGAGCCGATGAGGCCGATCTGGCCCAGACGGTTGATGGTCCAGCGGTCGGACAGCAGCGCGGCGACGCGCGGATTGTGGGTTTCGCCGTTCTCGTAATAGGCGTCCTGGAACGACAGGCCGATGCGACGGCCGCTGTAGTCGAACGGACGGCCCGTCTGCAGATCGACGGTCGCGCCAAGCGACCCTTCTTCGGTTTCGGCCGAGGCGGTCTTCTGCACTTTCAGCGAGTTGAACAGCTCGGACGCAAAGGTGTTGAAGTCGAAGCCACGCGAGCGGTTGGGATTATCCCCGGCGATCGAAGCGCCGGCGGTGGACAGAGCCTCGACGCCGTTCAGACGCACGCGGGTAAAGTCGCTGCCGAGGCCGCGGACGGTGATGGTCCGGCCTTCACCATTGTCGCGGTCGATCGAGACGCCCGGCAGGCGCTGCAGGGACTCGGCGAGGTTGGCGTCGGGGAAGTCGGCGATATCTTCGGCGTTGATCGCATCGACCATCACGTTGGCGTTGCGCTTGGTGTTCAGGGCGCTGCGCAGCGCGCCCCGGATGCCGGTAACCACGACTTCATCGACCTGGGCAGCTTCATCGGAGGACCCGGCCTGGGGCTCGGAAGGGGCGGTCTGGGCAGCTACCGGCTGCGCGGACAGCAGGCCGACAACAAGAGCGGTAGTGGATGCGCATTGCAGAGCGCGCACGCGGAGCGTGGTCATTGTGATCTCCTCCCAGGACTGGCCCGCCCCTCTGTGGGGGCTAGACAGAATCTCGCCGTGTTTCGGCCCTGCAACTAAAGGCGTGAGCTGACACCGGTGTCAAGCGGGAGCGGAGAAACTTTCATTCGTGTGACAAACTAAGCACCAGTGGATACGCTCGTCGCGAGCGCGCAGGCTCGAGACTGCTGCCGTTGTGGAGGCCGGGCGCATTGCAGCG
Source organism: Brevundimonas sp. (assembly GCA_036387575.1). Taxonomy (GTDB): domain Bacteria; phylum Pseudomonadota; class Alphaproteobacteria; order Caulobacterales; family Caulobacteraceae; genus Brevundimonas. The sequence continues at coordinate 2,004 of DASVTM010000347.1, read as the reverse complement.
ACAGATTCAGTCTCGCAGGAGTTCATTAACGCCGGTCTTGGCGCGCGTTTGAGCGTCGACCCGCTTGACGATGACGGCGCAATACAGCGACGGCCCGCCTTTCGGGTCCGGCATGGCGCCAGGCACTACGACGCTGTAGGCCGGGACCTCGCCACGGAACACTTCACCGGTGGCGCGGTCGACGATCCTGGTGGAGCCGGACAGATAGACGCCCATGGCAAGGACCGCGCCTTCGCGCACGATCACGCCCTCGGCGACCTCCGCCCGGGCACCGATGAAACAGCCGTCCTCGATGATGGTCGGATTGGCTTGCAGGGGCTCAAGCACGCCGCCGATGCCCGCCCCACCTGACAGGTGGACGTTCTTGCCGATCTGGGCGCAGGATCCGACGGTGGCCCATGCATCGACCATCGAACCCTCGTCGACGAAAGCGCCGATGTTCACGAACGAAGGCATCAAAACGACATTCCTGGCGATATGAGCGCCCTGTCGGACGATCGCTCCGGGCACGGAACGGAAGCCTGCCTTTTGATAATCTGCGGCAGTCCAGTCGCCGAACTTGTTGGGCACCTTGTCCCAGAAAGGACCGACGCCGGGCGCTCCGCTTGTCGAGCTCGGGACCCCATGCTCCCCAGCCCGCATGATCTTGTTCTCGTTGATGCGAAACGACAGCAGCACTGCCTTCTTGAGCCACTGATGTGTTGTCCACACGCCATCGTCGCCGCGCGAGGCAACCCGTGCCTCCCCCGAATCCAGCAGGGCGAGCGACTGTTCGACCGCATCGCGAACCTCGCCGTGGGTGTTGATCGATAGCTCGGCGCGATCGTCCCAGGCCTGTTCGATGACGGTTGCAAGCTGACTGCGGTCGAGGGTCATTCGTGTCTCACGTCTCGTGAAGATGGGCTGTGGCCAGGAAGGGACCGAGGGCGGCGGCGCGGAAATCAATATAATCGGCCGAGGCCGCGTCCGGGGAGGCGACAGCTTCGACACCCACCAGAACCGTGGTCATGCCGATGGCCTTGGCCGGTTTCAGGTTGCGGGCCGTGTCCTCGAAGAAGGCTGCCGAAGCGGCGCTCACCCCAAACCGTTCAGTCATCCGGGCAAAGGTGCGCGGATCCGGCTTGGGAATCAGGTCGGCGTCTTCCAGCGCGAACACTCCGTCAAAAAGGTCGCTCAGGGCAAGGCGGTCCAGCACCCGCTTTGCGTGGCCGGCAGAACCGTTGGTGAATACGAGGCGCGGTCCTTTGAGCCGCTCGAGGCCGGCCCGCAGACCCGCGTCGGGCGTCAATACGTCCAAGGGGACATCATGCACCTCGGCGAGGAAATCGTGCGGGTCGATCCTGTAGTGCGCCATCAGCCCGGCCAGCGAGGTGCCGTACTCGCGCAGATATCCCTTTTGAACGATCAGGGCCTCGGGACCGGGCAGGCCCGAGGTGCGCACCACGTAGTCGTTGATGCGTTTCTCGACCAGCCGCATGAACTGGCTCTCCGGCGGATACAGCGTGTTATCGAGATCGAATATCCACGACCGGACGTGCGTCAGGTCAGCGGACAGCTCGGTGGATTCGACCGGGTCGGCGCTCACCCCTTCACCAGCGTCCCGGCGCCGTATTCGGTAAACAGCTCGACCAGCATGGCGTGGGGTCGACGACCATCAAGGATGACCACGGCTTCGACCCCGGCGCGGACGGCCGCCATGGCGGTTTCCAGCTTGGGAATCATGCCGCCTGAGGCAGTGCCGTCGTCGATCAGGCCTTGCGCCTCAGCGACGCTCATCTGGCGGATGATGTCGCCGTTTTTGTCCAGCACACCCTTGACGTCGGTCAGCAGCAGCATGCGTTTTGCGTTCAGCGAACCGGCGATGGCGCCGGCGACCGTGTCGGCGTTGACGTTATAGGTCTGGCCGTCGTCGGCCACGCCGATGGGCGCAATGACCGGGACCCAGTCATCGGTTTCGGACGCGATCAATCCAGCAATCAGCTTGGGATCGACCCTGGTGGGCTC
>DASVTM010000346.1:0-2380 GCA_036387575.1 Brevundimonas sp. | reverse complement strand
CGGGAGGGCGGGGCAAACCTAGCCGCTCAGCAGCCCAAGCCATCACCACATCCGCTGGCGCAGGCTCATCGTCGACGAGATTGTAGGCGGCGCCCGGACGGGGGTTGGCCATTGAGGCGAACAGGCCGGCGACCGCATCGTCGACATGCACCCGGTTGAAGACTTGTCCGGGCTTCCTGACCAATCGCGCCGAGCCGTCGCGTAAGCGATCGATCACCGACCGACCGGGGCCGTAGATGCCGGGCAGACGGAAGACCTGCACCGTCAGCCCCATGCCGCGCCCGGCGTCGAACCAGTCGGCCTCGGCCCGAACCCGGCGCGCGCCTTCGACGCTGGCGGCGTTGAGCGCATCGCCCTCGAAGACCCAGCCCCCGTTCCGGTCGCCATAGACAGCGGTCGAGGAGATGTAGCCGATCCAGTCCGGCCATGCCGTCGCCAGCGATTCCGCCGCTGCGAGAGCGCGCAGGGCCGGGCAGCCGTTGGCGTCCGGGGGTGCGGTCACCAGCACCGCGGTCGCTGCCGCTAGGGCGGTGGAGAGAGCATCGCGATCGTCTGGATCGATAGCCGCTATGCCAGCCGCCGTCAGCGCTGCACGACGCGCCGGATCCCTCGAGGTCGCAATCGCCGTGCCGCCACCAAGGATAGCCTCCAGCGCAGCGGCTCGGCCCAGATAGCCACCGCCGAAGACCAGAAGAGCGACCGGCTCCGCCATCAGGCGCGAACTCGCGGTCGTATTGGCGTCACCCCGGGCGCTGATGGTCCGGGACAGGTCGCCGCCTCCAGCGCCTCGGCCCGGTCGGCGTTCCAGGCGGAGACGCACGGGATCTTGGCCAGATCGGCGCGGTCGGCATAACGACGCGCCACGTCGGTGACGTCCGCCATCAGTCCCTCTGCGAGGGTGATGGGCTTCAGGCCGAGATCGCGGAACTGGTCATTGGCCACGACCAGCTCGTTCTCGTCCGCTTCCTGACGCGGATTGGCGACCATCTCGACCGTGGCGCCGGTCATCTGGGCGACCAGTGCGGCCAGATCACGCACCCGGCGGCTCTCGGTCATCTGGTTGAGGATCTTGACCCGCTCGCCACGTGCCGGAGGGTTCTTCAGCGCCAGCTCGACGCAGCGGACCGTGTCCTGAATGTGGATGAAGGCCCGGGTCTGGCCGCCGGCGCCGTGGACCGTCAGAGGATAGCCGACCGCCGCCTGCATCAGGAACCGGTTCAGCACCGTGCCGTAGTCGCCGTCATAGTCGAACCGGTTGATCAGCCGCTCGTCCATCCGCGTCTGTTCGGTCTGGGCGCCCCAAACGATGCCTTGATGCAGGTCGGTGATCCGCAGGCGATCGTTGCGGGCGTAAAACTGAAACAGCAGGGCGTCCTGCGTTTTCGTCATGTGATAGATCGAACCCGGGTTCGGCGGGAACAGGATTTCCTGCTCGGTCGGTCCGTTGTCGGTCTCGACCGTGACCTTCAGATAGCCCTCGGGGATCTTCAGTCCGGCGGTGCCGTAGCCATAGACGCCCATCGTGCCGAGGTGCGCCAGATGCACGTCGCGACCGCTCTCGACGATGGCCGCCAACAGGTGGTGGGTGGCGTTGATATTGTTGTCGACGGTGTAGAGCTTGTGGCGCGCCGACTTCATCGAATAGGGCGCGGCGCGCTGTTCGGCGAAATGGACGACGCTGTCGGGCTTTTCATCACGGATCAGGGCGACCAGTCGGTCGAACTCCTTACCGATCGTCATGTTGACGAAGCCGATAGTCTGGCCGGTCAGTTCCTTCCAGGCCGAGATGCGCTCGCCCATGGTGCGGATCGGCGTCAGCGACTGGACCTCGAGTTCGTTGTCGATGTTGCGGCGACTGAGGTTGTCGACGATCACCACATCCCAGCCGCGCGCTGACAGATGCAGGGCCGTCGGCCAGCCGCAGAAACCGTCGCCGCCGAAAATGATGACCTTCATCTAGCTGCCTTTTCCTGCCCTGCCCTCTGCCTAACGCATGAGAACGGGCGGGGCAAAGCGGGGCTATACCGGGCGTTGGCGACAGGGCGCAGGGTCGAGTGTCTCCGGTTTCGGAAAAACGCCGGAAAGCGGGATTGTGGAGACACTGGACCGTCGCATAGCAGCTTCGGTAACGCGAGACCTGCGACGGTCTGGCGCATGATGAGGCGGCTCACGCGAAGCCGCGATGTCAAAGACCGGTCAGGCGAGAGGCCCAACGGAGGCCTCCAATCGCATTATACTCCCGCCATCAGGGGTGATGGGCCGAAAGCCGCGACGCGCATCGGACGCCGGGGCGGGTTTCCACGGTTGGGGGTCGGGAAGGGTCGAGAGGATACGGGTCGAGTGTCTCCATCCGGCGAGGTCCCGCATATCTTTTCGATCT
>DASVTM010000345.1:0-1554 GCA_036387575.1 Brevundimonas sp. | reverse complement strand
GCGATCGCGCGGCTGACCCTGAGGCCGATCCGTCGGTCGTCGGTGCGCGTCACGCGATCTGCGCCTTCGGATCACCCGAGGAAGATGGGTTCACCGCCCAGATGGGCTGCGAACTGGTCGCCTTCATCGCCCGGGTCGTCGAACGCACGGCTGAACGATGGCCGATCCTGAACTGACCCTCCCCTCAGCGACCGGCGGGATTACACCATCTGGTGAGATGCTGTTCGCCTGGCTGCACCATCTGGCGCACGAGCGGCGGCTGTCGCCCCGGACGCTTCAGGCCTATGGCCACATTGGGCGGCACTATCTCGGCTTCCTCGAACGCCATCGTGGCGAGCCACAGTCGCTGGCCGATCTGGGAACCGTGACGGCCGCCGAGGTGCGCGCGCATCTGGCCGACCGGCGCAGTGGAGACAATCCGCTAAACGCCCGGTCTCTGGGTCAGACGCTGGCCGCCATACGGGGATTTCACGACTTCCTCGACCGACGGTGCGGAACGCCCGCCCCGCAGCTGGCCCTGGTCCGAGGCCCCAAGATCAAGCCCTCCCTGCCCCGCCCGGTCACCGCCGATCAAGCTCGCGGGATGCTGCAGGAGCCTGAAGCCGATCCCGACGCCGAGCCGTGGGAGGCCGCCCGTGACAGGGCCGTCCTGACCCTTCTCTATGGTTGCGGCCTGCGTATCTCCGAAGCGTTGAGCCTGATCCGCGCCGATGCGCCGCTTCCTGAGACCCTCCGGATCGTCGGGAAGGGATCCAAGACCCGGATCACGCCGATCCTGCCTGCCGTGCGCGCCGCGGTGGACACTTATCTGGCGCTGCAGCCCTTTGTGCTGGAGCCGCGCGACGCCCTGTTCCGGGCCAAACGGAACGGTCCCCTGAGTCCCCGTCATGTGCAGGCGACGGTGCAGAAGCTTCGCGGTCGCCTCGGCCTGCCCGCCAGCGCCACGCCGCATGCCCTGCGGCATTCCTTCGCCACCCATCTGCTGGGAGCCGGAGCGGACCTGCGTTCAATCCAGGAACTGCTGGGTCACGCCAGTCTGTCGACGACGCAGAAATACACCGCCGTCGACGCCGCGCATCTGCTGGGTGCCTATGCCGCCGCCCATCCCCGGGCCTAGCGGCCGTTACAGTTAAACCGCTCGCACTGACTCGCCATCGAGACGCACCAGCGACCCTGTGACGTACGCGGCCAATGGACTGGCGAGGAAGGCGGCGACGGCGCCGAACTCCTCAGTCGTGCCGACGCGACCGACCGGAATCGAGGTTACGGCATCGGCTCGCGCCTGTTCCGGCGTCTGGCCCGTTTGTTCGGCGCGCGCCTTGTCCAGCCGCTCGATGCGCGGGGTGTCGATGCGGCCGGGCAGAAGGGTGTTGACGGTGACGCCGTCGGCGGCGACCTCGTTCGACAGGGTCTTGGCCCAGGCGGCGATGGAGGCGCGCAGGGTGTTGGACACGCCCAGCGTCCCGATCGGCTCGATCAGCGACACCGAGGCGACGTTGAGGATGCGGCCCCAACCTGCAGATCGCATCGCGGGCAATACCCGGTCGGTCAGAC
>DASVTM010000344.1:0-4676 GCA_036387575.1 Brevundimonas sp. | reverse complement strand
CGAACAGGCGGAAGCGCCTCATACAGGGGTTTTGGCGATGACGCATCACCCCCGTGCCGTGGCGGGCTGCGGCGGTCGAGCGGTGGTACGCGACCCCGCCTCGATAGATCAGGCCCTGCGCCGGCCGGTGGCGCGTCCGGTCGTCGCCTAGTCTTCAGCCTCGTCGCCGTCGACGGCGTCGTCTTCGGGGGAGATCAGGGCGTCGAGGGCTTCGATGATGGCGTCGAGCTGTTCCGCAGTCGCTTCGACGGTCAGGAAGCCGCCATCGTCGCCGCCGATTTCGAGCAGATAGCCGTCGTCGGTCTCGGCGAGATTGAACTGGGTCAGTTTCTGGATGGCGTCGGCCATGAGGAGGGCTCCGGGAGGTTCGTCCAGCGAGTTAGCATCCCACACGCCAGATGGGAGCAAGAAGTGAGTTTGGCAGGCAAGAAAAAGGGCCGCCTCGCTTGCGCGGGGCGGCCCTGCTCGCTCTGGTCCGAACCCCGCGGGGTCGGTGGCGGGTCACGGGGACCGAGGCCAGAACGAGTGTCTGTTCCTCCCCATTGGGGGAGGTGGCGGGGCGCAGCTTTGCATCACGACGGAGGGGGCAAGCCAACATCCGTGTCCGGATCAGGCCCCCTCCACCGCGAAGACGCGGTCCCCCTCCCCCAACGGGGGAGGATTGCTACCCTTCCAGATCCTGACCTTCGTCCGGCTCGGGCGTGCCCAGCAGTTCGTCGGCGATCTTGTTGGTGGATTTCCGGACCCGGTCCTCGATGGCGTCGGCCATGTCGGGGTTCGCCTTCAGGAAGGCGCGGGCGTTCTCCCGACCCTGCCCGATGCGGGTCGAGTCGTATGAGAACCAGCTGCCCGACTTCTCGATGATCCCGGCCTTGACGCCGAGGTCGATGATCTCGCCGAGCTTGGAGATGCCTTCGCCGTACATGATGTCGAAGATGACTTCACGGAACGGAGGGGCGACCTTGTTCTTGACCACCTTGACCCGGGTGGTGTTGCCGACGACCTCATCGCGGTCCTTGATTGCGCCGGTGCGGCGGATGTCGAGACGGACCGAGGCGTAGAACTTCAGCGCGTTACCGCCGGTCGTCGTTTCCGGCGAACCGTACATGACGCCGATCTTGTGCCGGATCTGGTTGATGAACAGCACGATGCAGTTCGACTTGGAGATCGAGGCGGTCAGCTTGCGCAGCGCCTGGCTCATCAGACGAGCCTGAAGACCTGGCAGGCTGTCGCCCATCTCGCCTTCGATTTCAGCCCGTGGCGTCAGGGCGGCGACCGAGTCGATCACCACGATGTCCACGGCGCCCGAACGGACCAAGGTGTCGACGATTTCCAGCGCCTGTTCACCCGTGTCGGGCTGCGACACCAGCAGGTCGTCGAGATTGACGCCCAGCTTTTGCGCATAGCCCGGGTCGAGGGCGTGTTCGGCGTCGACGAAGGCGGCGGTGCCGCCAGCCTTCTGGATCTCGGCCACGGTGTGCAGCGCGAGGGTCGTCTTGCCCGATGATTCAGGACCGAAGACCTCGATCACCCGACCGCGCGGCAAGCCGCCGATGCCGAGTGCGATATCCAGTCCGAGCGACCCGGTCGAGACCGAGGGGATCGCAGCGACCACCCCGCCCTTGCCGAGCTTCATCACCGAGCCCTTGCCGAAGGCGCGATCGATCTGTGCGATCGCGGCCTCCAGAGCGCGCTGCTTGTCGCCGTCGTCTTTACCGACCAATTTCAATGCTGCCTGTGAAGCCACTTTACCCGTCTCCCTTGCCATGATTCCCATCGATGCTTGGGAGAGACCCGCCATGGACCCGCTCCCTATGAACAGAGGTAGAACACGCTTTCGGCTGGTTGCCAATACGTTCCTGAGAACAATGGTGGAACACCGGGGCCGGTGCGACCGATATTGACGTGCGCCCTGCAACGTCGTGTGTCGCAACAGCCGTGGCTCGGGCTCGTTTGGTTCACATGACCTGCGACCATGAACCTGATGAACACGACTATCGCGCGCTGACCGCAACCGGAAATTTGACCGCTTTCCTGCATCGCCACAACCGTGCGCTGATCATCATCGGAGCCGTTGCGGTCGTCGCAGCAGTGGCGGCAGTGATCCTCTAGCGATCAGGTCGTGGGCGTTACCGCTACAGCCGCCTGCATGGGCTCTGCGTAGCGCGCGGCCATCGACAAGCCGCAGGCGAAGATGAGAGCCGCCGCAGCACAGCCTGCGAGCGCTCTGGCCACCTGAGGCGGGGCGAGGGGGCGGACGAACATCAGGATCAGCAGGCCGAGCGGCGCCAGAACGGCTGGGATATCCATGCCTACGCCGAGGAAGACGGAGTGGGCGAGACTGACGATCCAGCCTCCGCCGACGGCGCCGATCACAGCAGCGGGGATCAGGGAGAATTTGCTGACCAGTCGCGCGCCGATAACTGCCGCGAACCCCGCCGCGGCCGCTGCGATCAATGCGGGCCAGATCAGCAGGAAGGCCGCTTCGGGCGCAAAGGCCTGAACCCCCGCACCGAGAATGCTGATCAAACCGATCAACCCCAACCATCCGCCCCAGACCGAACGCGGCGTGGCCTGCGACCACAGGCTGAGGCCGACAGCGACAATGGCTGCTCCGATCGTGACCGGGTTGAACCCGTCCAGAACCGTGGCCAACAGGGTGGCGGCGATGACGACCCCCGCGAGCACCCGACGTCCGACGATGTCACGCCCGGCCAAGGCCGCGAGTGCGACCGCGAGGATTGTCATTGCGACCCCGCCCTCCATCCACGGCAACCGACGCAGCAGCACGTAGTAGGCGTCGGCGGACTCGGCGCGGCTGGACAATGGCCCGGCCAGCAGACGGACGGCCTGCACCAGGACGATGCTCGTCCCCAGAAACCACAGCCCGCCGAGCAGGCCCCGGCCCACGTCGGCTGCCGTCAGGCCCGTCGCATGACGACCGCCCCAGAAGGCGAACAGGCCCAGAGCCGCCGTGACCGCCAGCAAGATCCAGCCGGTCGCAGGAGCATGAGCAATGATCAGATGATCGAGCACGTCGGCGTAGACGCGCTTCTCTGCGGCGACAGGCAGGGCAGGGGCCCGCAACAGGGCATCCGTCATCTCCAGCGCCTGTGAACCAATGTGCTGGACGCTGCCCTGATCGAGGGCGGCGGGCGTCGATGTCGCGGAATGGTACTGGGCCGGGCGGCCGATGAAGGCGAGGTTGATCCCCGGCAGGCTGCGCTGGCGCGGAATGGTGAAGTCGGTGCCGTTGGGCATCAGTTCATAGATCAGCACCGCTAGTGAGTTGCTGGTCGCACCGCCGTCGGCCTTGGCGACGGCATTGGTGAACAGGTCGATGGTCTGGCGATTGCGGGGACCGGTCTCGAACATCATCGCGCGCCCGCCACCGCCGCGCGCCTCCAGATTGACGACGGCGCCGATATGATCGCGCAGTGGATGGTCGCTGAAGAAATTGCGCGCGCCGTCCAGGCTCAACTCCTCGCCGTCGGTGAACAGCACGACCAGCGACCGCTCGGCGGGCCCCCGAGCCTTGATGGCGCGAACGGCTTCCAGAATGGCCGCGACGCCTGCGGAGTCGTCAGCCGCACCCGGCGAAACGGCGACGGTGTCGTAGTGGGCCATCAGCAGGACGGCGGGCGCTGCCGGATCACGTCCGGGCAGGACGCCGATCAGGTTGATCGCCGGCTTGTTCGGGTCGAGGTTCCAGCGCTGCAGCCGCTTCACGGCGGCAGGCGACAATGGCCCGCTCTGCAGGGTGGGCGAGAGGCCGAGGGTGGTCATCCGTCCGAACAGATAACCCCGCACCGCCTCGTGCTCGGACGATCCCAGAGGGTGAGGTTTCCGGGCGATGACGTTGACGTCGCCCATCGCTCTGCCGGCGGAGAAGGCGACGGCCGGGGTCTGCAGGCCTCTGGGTGATGGCGTCTGCAGAGCGATGACGCCGATGAGCAGCGCGAGCGCCAGCGAGCCGAGAAGCAAGGCGAGCCGCATGTTGATCCCCTCCATACAGAAGGGAGACTGTAGGGGCGCGAACGTCCTCTTGGGAAGCTTGGCCTAGTAGAGGCGGCTCAGGCGGCCCGGCTAAGGGCCGAGGGCGCTTTCACGAACAGGCCGCGGCGACCGTTCACTGGACGGAACGCGACACTATCGCCGTCCAGACGCTCGTCTGCGCCGAGGAACAGGCAGCCGTCGTCGACCAGTCGGCGCTCGAGGGACTCGATGACCATGGCCCTTCGCGACGGCTCGATGTCGGCGAGGACGTTGCGGCAGAAGATGACGTCAAAACGGGAAGGGACCTCGGCGGGCTCATCGAGCAGGTTGGCGCGTTCGAACTTGACGACCTTTCGCAGCTCCGCCCTGGCGCTCCATTGCTCGTCGGCGGGCTCGAACCAGCGAAGCATGGTCGCCGCCGACAGGCCGCGCTGGATCTCGAAAGTGGTGTAGGCGGCGGTTCGGGCGCGATCGACGGCGCGTTGGGACAGATCCGTAGCCAGGATATCGACATTGGCGCCGGCATCGAGCGCGCCCATCGCGAGGGACCAGGCCTCCTGGCCGTTGGAGCAACCAGCCGACCAGACGCGCACGAGACCGTTTTCACGGACCCTGCCGATGGCAGGCAGGAGTTCGCGAGCGAAGGTGTCGAACGCAGCCCGGTCGCGGCGAAACCAGGT
>DASVTM010000343.1:0-2198 GCA_036387575.1 Brevundimonas sp. | reverse complement strand
GTCCTCGGCATTCGACAGCACTCGCGCGATGACGCGCCGCTGCTCGGTCATCCGCATGCCGCGGTCGGCGCAAAGTTTTTCGATCCGGTCCATGGTTCGACACGATAGAGGCAGCGTCATCGTGTGGGAAGCGGCTGTGACGACTCGCGTGTCAGAAGAAGCGCATCGCCACGGCTTCCATCGGCTTTTGCGTAGTAGTTTCGCCTCCGTCCGGTCTCGATGAAGCCCGTTCGGTCATAGAGGGCGCGGGCAGCGACGTTGTCCTCGGCGACTTCGAGGAACAGGCGTTCGGCTCCGGCCGTAGCGGCGAAATCCGCAGCGGCCTCCGTGAGCCGCGCGCCGAGACCGGTTCGGCGGGCCGATGGACGCACAGCCAAGGTCAGGATTTCTGCCTCATCGACGACGACCCGGCAAAGGATGAAGCCGTTTGACGCGCGGATGGCGAACACGCCTGCCTGCGACAGCAGGCTTTCGAATGCGGCGGCAGCCCACGGGGCGTGGAAGGCTTCGGCGTGGATCGCAGCCAGCACGGGACCGTCCTCCGGCGCCGGAGACAAGATCAGGTCGGGTTCGATGCTGAGCGCCGGGTCCGTCACGCGGGGTGCGTGACCGAGGGCTTGGGCGCAGGCGGGCGAGGCTGGCCGGGCAGGCGCGTCGGCGGGGTGGCGTCGGGCGCGCGTAGATACAAGGGCGACGGCGGCGAGCGCGCAGGATCAGCGGCGATGGTCAGGGCGGCGAGCGCTTCCGGCGTAGAGGTCGTGACCGCGTCGTGCGTCTGGGTGTCGATCAATGCGGCGCCGCTTCCTGCCCAGAGCCAGGCGTCGCCGGACAAAGCCTCACGAGCAGCATCGAGGTTGAGGGCCGTCGCCTCCATCGCCGGTACGCCGTCGCGGAACGTCTGGACATAGACCTGCCCCCTGCGAGCGTCGACAATGGCGGCGGTCGGCCCGATTCCATTGTCTTGCGTCCGGGCCAAGGCGGCGAGCGTCGAAATCCCGACGACCGGCGCTCCAAGCGCCGCGCCTAATCCATGGGCGAACGACAGCCCGACCCTCAGGCCAGTGAATGAGCCGGGTCCGACAGTGACGCCGATCCGGTCGATACCGTCGAAGCCGCCCGCGTCTGCGACGGCGTCACGGACAAGGCCGGCGATCCGCTCCTGATGGCCCTTGACCATGAGTTCGCTGCGAACGCCGAGCGGTCGGTCATCTTCGAACACAGCGGCGGTGCACGCGTTCAGGGCGGTGTCGATGACGAGGACCTTCATGCAGGGACATCCGCAGTGTGGTTCAGCGTGCGGCCAACGCCCCGACGATGGTCGCTACCGCTCGCCGGGCGTCCTGACTTTCGATTGAAGCGAACTGATTGGCTACGATGCGACCTTCCGGGCTGGCTGTCATGAAAGGCAGAGCCTCGGCCCGGCCGTTGTCTGGCGAAGCGCCATCCAGAGGCGTGTCCGGAAAGAATTGCCTCACCGGCAAGGCCAGCGCTATCGCGATCTGATGGAGGCGGGAGGCCGAGACCCGGTTCGATGCCGACTCGTATTTCTGGATCTGCTGAAAGCTGATGCCGAGTCGCGTAGCCAGCGCTGACTGCGACAAGCCAAGGGCAGACCGACGATTGGCGATGCGGCGGCCAACGAAGGTGTCGATGCTGTCCGGAATTCTCGGCAAGGCCAGGCGCTCCCGTTTCATTCGAAAGCCATCGTTTCATGAAACGAAACTCATAGCAACTTATTCGTTTCATCAAGGATCCAGTCTCGCGATGACGGCGGCGACGCGGCGGGTGCGATCGCGAGCGAGCGCGCTTTCGGTACCCAGCCCCCCCGGACCCCCGCGTAGGTACAATCGGTCGGCGTCGGCGCGCTCATAGAGACGGATCAGGCGTGAGCCGTCGACCAGGTCGATGACACAGCCCTGATCCCGGCGAGGCCAGCGCGCCGGGTCGATCTCCAGCACCACGCCGGATGCAGCCCAGGGCGCAAGATCATCGTTGGAAAGCTGCAGCCGTTCGATCGCTACACAGGGCGGCGCCGAACCTGCGTCCCAGCCGCGCGCGTTGCTTTCGAAGCCACTCGGTCCGGGGGGCGGAGACGTTCCCGGCGCGATCCCGGTTGCGGTGAAGACAAGATTCTCTGGCGAGGTCTCGAGGACGGCGGTCAGCCGCCGTTGCACGTCCGGGCGAAAAAGACCGGGACG
>DASVTM010000342.1:0-4020 GCA_036387575.1 Brevundimonas sp. | reverse complement strand
CCTTCCAACGGGCAGGGTTCTCGCCGGAACGATTGCCAGCGGCTCTCTCGGCGTCCAGCACCCGCTCGATGCGGCCGCGCGTCCGGGAGGCGGTTTCGTTGATCGTGCCCCAGATCGGCTTGAGCAGCTCGACCATGTGCTGAGTGGTCACTGCATCGACCGTCAGATGCCTGATCGGCTTCGCCAGCGTCTTGAGGCTGTAGTCCCACTGATAGGCGTGCTTCGGGTTCCGCCACTGGGGCTTGAGCGATATGAGCAACTCGTCGGCGGCCTCGCCGAAGGTCCGGCCGCTGGCACGCTCCGCGTTCCTCTCGGCGATCGGGTCGAGCCCCTTGGCGACTTGCCTCCGGGCTGTGTCGGCCATCGCCCTCGCATCGACGAGATCGGTGACGAGCGTGCCGCCGAGGCCCATCTGGCGGCGGGTCGTCCCGGTTCGCCAGATGAAGGTCCAGCGCTTGGCTCCGCCTTTGTCGACCTCGAGGTAGAGGCCCCCTCCGTCGGCGTGGAGACCAACCACCTTGGTGGTCTGAACGAAGCGGGCGTTGAGGAGGTTTATCGGTCGGGCCATAATAGAACCTTGCACGAACACGGGGGTTTGCAAGTGTCTGGCTTACCCTAACCGTTACCCTAACCCCGGCTCTGGATTGCGCTGGAGAGGTATGGAGCCATACGGACCATCAAAGAAAATTTATCAATAGGATCAATGGTCCGATTAACTGGCATTGATGACTATAGACAGGGGTCAGGAAGCCCTCGGCTCCACCAGGCGTTATCCTTTGGTGCAGAACGACCCGTCCTGGCGGATGCGCTATTTTCAGCCGGACCTGGCAGGCGCGCGTTTCATCGTCGGACTGGCGCGGATGGCCCGGGCAGATATCTGCCGACGCCACTGGATGCGATCGGTCGGGCACGAGAGATCGTCAAGCCTGTGGCATGCAGGAATTGAGAGTTGCGTGGTGTTAACTCTTGCCGGGCATAAATCCCGGCATGAAGGCTTCTGTTTCCCTCCCCGGCGACCGCACTCAGGCCCGTCGAGAGGAGCACCGCAAGGCGGTGAGGCTGACCCGCGTGCTGGAAACGATGACCGCCACCATCTTGCGGCGCCTCGCAGAGCGAAATCAGCCTGCCGGGCGATTCTTTTGGGACGGGCTGGTGGGGGAGTTTGGCACAAGTGCCTTGGTCAGCACCCTGTCCCTCCGCAGTGCTGACGGATCGATCGTCGCCGAGGGGCGTCTCCGGCACGAGGAGTGGGTGTTTTCGATCAGGGTGAATCTGCCCGATTACGCCTTGCGAGGTGTCTACGCGGGACTTCATGACATGCTGAATTTGATGTCCTACAGCGATCTTGAGATGGTCCCTGCGACGGTTCACTGACGCCGGACCGTCTTGCCGGTCAAATCTGACCGCCCATTTCTGAGCGCACGTTATTGCGGCCTGGACGATCCGGGAACCGCCGCTTCAAGCGGAGCGATCCCGTCGCCCCGCTCCGGCGCGGGGGCCTTGGTTTCTTGATGCCCCAGAGCCAGAACATAAGCCGCGATCGCTATGATCACGATCAAACCGAGGATAATGGCGAACGCCCGCCGCGCCCGGGCCGGATTTCTCATCACGGGCGGCTTTTCGTGTTCCATCGCGTGCAAACGCTTGAGCCATCGCCGCGGTTGCTCGCAACACCAGGGCCACGAGGGCGTCCGTCCAGGATCAGAACAGACAGCAAACAGGCCGCTCCGGGACCGGGCGGCCTGTTCCATTCCTGATCGCTGTCGAAGGACCTTGTCCTTACTCGGGACGGGCGCGCTTCTTGCGGAACGACGGGTTCAGGATCGTCTTGCGCAGACGGATGGACTTGGGCGTGACCTCGACCAGTTCGTCCTCGCCGATGTAGGCGATGGCCTGTTCCAGCGACATGAGGCGCGGGGGGGTCAGGCGGACGGCTTCATCCTTGCCGGAGGCGCGGACGTTGGTCAGTTGCTTGCCCTTGATCGGGTTGACGTCGAGGTCGTCCCAACGGGCGTTCTCGCCGATGATCATGCCTTCGTAGGTCTTCTCGTTGGCGCCGACGAACATGATGCCGCGATCTTCGAGGTTCCACAGGGCGAAGGCCGCCGTGTCGCCGTCGGAGTTCGAGACCAGAACGCCCTTCAGGCGGCCTTCGATGGGGCCCTTGTGCGGCTCATAGTGGCTGAACACCCGGTTCAGGACACCCGAACCACGCGTATCGGTCAGGAACTCGCCCTGATAGCCGATCAGGGCGCGCGAAGGCGCCTTGAGGCTGATGCGGGTCTTGCCGGCGCCCGACGGACCCATGTCGGTCATTTCGGCCTTACGGGCCGACAGCTTCTCGATGACGACGCCGGAGTATTCGTCATCGACGTCGATCATGACGTCTTCGATCGGCTCCATTTTCTCACCGTTCTCGCCGGTCTGATAGACCACGCGAGGACGCGAGATCGAGACCTCGAAGCCTTCGCGGCGCATGTTCTCGATCAGCACGCCGAGTTGCAGTTCGCCACGACCGGCGACCTCATAGGCGTCGCCGCCTTCGGTGGTCGTGACGCGGATGGCGACGTTGGCTTCGGCTTCCTTGAGCAGGCGGTCACGAATGACGCGCGACTGGACCTTGTCGCCTTCGCGACCGGCCAGCGGGCTGTCGTTGACCGAGACGGTCATGGAGATGGTCGGGGGGTCGATCGGCTGGGCCGGCAGGGCGGTGGTGACTTCCATGGCGCACAGGGTGTCGGCCACGGTGGCCTTGGACATCCCGGCGATGGCGACGATGTCACCGGCCTCAGCGCCCTCTTCGACGGCCTGACGCTTCAGGCCGCGGAAGGCGAGGACCTTGGTGATCCGGCCGCGTTCGATTTCCTTGCCGTCGCGGTCCAGCGCGTGGATCGCCATGCCGGGGACGGCCTTGCCGCTCTCGATACGGCCCGTCAGCAGACGACCGAGGAAGGGGTCGGACTCGATCAGCACGTTCAGGATCTGGAACGGCTTGTCCTTGTTCTCTTGAACCTTGGGCGGCGGCACGTGGCTGACGATCAGATCGAACAGGGGCGCCAGGGTGTCGTTCGGCACGTTCAGATCCATCGTCGCCCAGCCGTTGCGGCCCGAGGCGTAGATGTGCGGGAAGTCGAGTTGCTCGTCCGTCGCGCCGATGGCGGCGAACAGGTCGAAGGCTTCGTTGTGAACGCGGTCGGGATCGGCGTGCGGACGGTCGACCTTGTTGATGCAGAGGATCGGACGCAGGCCCATCTTCAGCGCTTTTGTCAGCACGAACTTGGTCTGGGGCATGACGCCCTCTTCGGCGTCGACCAGGATGACGCAGCCATCCACCATGCCGAGAATACGCTCGACCTCACCGCCGAAGTCGGCGTGGCCGGGGGTGTCGATGATGTTGATGCGCGTGTCGCCCGCAGCGCCATGCCACAGCACCGAGGTGCATTTGGCCAGGATGGTGATCCCGCGCTCTTTTTCCTGATCGTTGGAGTCCATCGCCCGTTCGGTCTGAGCCTCGTTGGCTCGGAAGACGCCGGACTGGGCCAGGAGTTGGTCCACCAGAGTGGTCTTGCCATGGTCGACGTGGGCGATGATGGCGACGTTACGAAGGTTCATGTCGGGTCGTTCAATGCGAAAAGGCGGCCGGCAAGTGCGGGGGCCGCTCGGGAATGTGCGTACTTCGGGGAGCGCGCGCCTCATACAGGGGTGCGAGCGAAAAGGCCAGTGGCAGCGTTTCGGAGTGTGCGCTACCGGCCTCCGGGCTCTTTAAGCGAGGATTGCGGCGACGTAACGGCGATTTAGAAGTCGACCGCGAGGCCCCTCTTCTCCCAGTCGCCATAGCGCGTGGGTTCCGGGCCGGTCGGGCCGCCATGCTCGACGGCCATTTCGGCGGCTTCCAGCATTCTCCGCTCCGCCGCTTCTTCCAGCGCCCGACGGGCGGCAGGCGTCAGGGGTCGTTCACGCGTCGCGCCGGGCACGTCGAGATTGAAGCCGGGATCGTTGGCGGGTGCGTCGCCTGAGATG
>DASVTM010000341.1:0-4086 GCA_036387575.1 Brevundimonas sp. | reverse complement strand
GAGCCACGGTGAACGGGGCCAGGGCCAGGGTCGGATCGGTGACGTGTTCGACCTCCAGACCCGCCATGGTCATGGCGTCGGCGACGGCGGCCGCATCGGCCGTCGTCTCCAGATGGTCCTTCAGCCAGCCGAGAGTGAATTTCACGCCGGCGCCCCCGGGAGCGAAGGCACAGCAGCCAGAAGTTCGAGAATGTCGGCGCTGCCGGTGAAGCCCACGTTGTAGAATTCGCAGCCGATGAACTTGCAATCCACCATGGGAACGGTCCCCAGAGCCTTGGAGCCCATAGGCTGCAGAAGCAGGTTGCGCATCTCGCCGCGCGGGTCGCCGAAATTGGTGTCCTCGAATGATGTCCCACCCGACACCAGGACGATGGCAGGCCCTTGCAGACGGCAGCCAGTAAAGGTCCGGCCGATCACGGCTCCCTGACCTTGATGGGCCGCGTAAAGATCGAAGAGGTTGATATCGACGTTGTCGAACGCAACCAGCGAAAGGTCGTCGGCTATGTTCATTGGTCGATTGATCGGAAGGCGCGTCGTCATGCGGTGTGGTCTCCGTGGGCGGCGACTAGCTGCCCGGACAACTCATCAAGGAAGGCGTCTGCGCCCGTAAAGCCGATCTGCACCATGCGGCAGCGGATAAACTTGCAATTCTCCAAGCCAATGACCCCCACCATTATCGGCCCCATGGGCTTGTAGAGCAGCGATCGGGGGTTGGCTGCGACGCCCATGTTGCAGCTATCGAAATTGGTCGACCCCAACGGGGTGACCAACGACGGTCCTTCGATCACGCAATCGGTGAATGTTTTATTGCGTATGACGGGATCGCCCGCGTTCAGGTGGTGAATGGCCATAAGCGGCAGCCAGACGGCTTCATTGGTGAAGATCTCACGTTTCACCAACTCGCGGCCGAAAGCCTCGGACATAATATCGGTCATGGTGTCTCGATCAGCTCAGGCCGGAGGCGACGTTGGGGGCGGAGAAGGCGGAGAAGCCGTAATGGGCGAGCCAGCGGACGTCGGCCTCGAACATCGGGCGCAGGTCGGGCATGCCGTATTTCAGCATTCCCAAGCGGTCGACGCCCATGCCGAAGGCGAAGCCCTGGTATTCGTCGGGGTCGATGCCGCACGCGCGCAGGACGTTCGGGTGGACCATGCCGCAGCCGAGAATCTCGAGCCAATCGGTCCCCTCGTTGAACTTGATCTGGCCGCCTGAGCGGTCGCAGCGGATATCCATCTCGGCCGAGGGCTCGGTGAAGGGGAAATGGTGTGGGCGGAAGCGAGCATCCACGGCGTCCAGCTCGAAGAACCGGGCGATGAACGTCTCCAGCGTGGTCTTCAGGTGACCCATGTGGATGTCTCGATCGATCACCAGACCCTCGACCTGATGGAACATCGGGGTGTGGGTGGCGTCGGAATCCTTACGGAACGTCCGGCCGGGCGCGATGATGCGGATCGGCGGTTGCTGCGACATCATCGTGCGCACCTGCACCGGCGAGGTGTGGGTCCGCAGCACCTTGCGCTCGCCAGTCTCGGGATCGGGCTTCAGGAAGAAGGTGTCGTGCATCTCCCGCGCCGGGTGTTTGGGCGGGAAGTTGAGCGCAGTAAAGTTGTGGAAGTCGTCCTCGATGTCCGGGCCTTCGGCGACGGCGAACCCCATCGACGCGAAGATGGCGACCATCTCGTCCATCACCTGCATGGTCGGATGCACCCCACCCTTGCGGCGAGGTTTGGCGGGCAGGGTCAGGT
Organism: Brevundimonas sp.; assembly: GCA_036387575.1. Lineage (GTDB taxonomy): Bacteria > Pseudomonadota > Alphaproteobacteria > Caulobacterales > Caulobacteraceae > Brevundimonas. Next base: position 2,341 of record DASVTM010000341.1, on the reverse strand, counting down.
CGAGGCGTTCGGACAGCAATCGTGCGTCCAGTTCGGCGGCCTCGAGCTCTGTCTTCTTGTCGCTGATGGCGGCGGCGACGCGGTCGCGCAGGCCGTTGATCATCGGTCCCTGCTCGCGGCGCTCGTCGGGGCTCATCGCGCCCATACCCTTGAGCAGGCCGGAAATGACGCCCGTCTTGCCGAGGGCGTTGACGCGCACGGCCTCGACCTCGACGACGGTAGCCGCGCCGCCGATGGCGTTGATCAGTTCGAGTTCGAGAGAAGCGAGATCAGTCATTGTGGGAGCATCTAGCGGCTGGCGAGCCGTTCGTCACCCATGCGCGGCCTGATCATGGCGCCAGACACGAAAACGCCCGCTCCGGTGTCCGGAGCGGGCGTTTATGATCGTTCGAACCGAAAGTCTTACGTCACGTTCGCCTTAAGCGAGGGCGGCGCGGACCTTGTCGGCGATTTCCTTGAAGCCAACGCCTTCCATCGCGATCGCGGCCAGGACCTTACGGTCCAGTTCGATGCCGGCTTTACCGAGGCCGTGGATGAACTGCGAGTAGGTGAAGCCTTCCTGACGGGCGGCCGCGTTGATGCGCTGGATCCACAGGGCGCGGAAGTTGCGCTTGTTAACGCGACGGTCGCGGTAGGCGTATTGCCCAGCGCGGTCGACGGCGGCCTTGGCCGTGCGGATGGTGTTCTTGCGGCGACCCGAGAAGCCCTTGGCTTGTTCGAGAACCTTCTTGTGACGGGCGTGAGAAACTACACCCCTTTTTACGCGAGCCATGATGTTATCCTTCGGAAGCGTCCCTGAAGTGCGTCGCGCGGCGGCTGACGGTTCGAGGGACTTCTATTTCAATTCAATGCGATGAAGTCAGATCGGTGTGTGCGCTACGCTCAGGCGTAGGGCATGTAGGATTTGATCTTCTTGGCGTCGGCGTCAGCCATGACCTTGGTGCCGCGGTTCTGACGGATGTATTTGGAGTTGTGGCTGATCAAGCGGTGACGCTTGCCGGCAACCCCGGACTTAACCTTGCCCGTCGCAGTGAAAGAAAAGCGCTTCTTGGCGCCCGACTTTGTCTTCAGTTTCGGCATTTTCACTCTCTTTTTGAGCTACCATCCGTCGAACTGCATGAGCCCGGAGGATTGGTCGGTAGCGTGTGGTTCAGAACCGCCAAGGCATGCCATTAGCCCGGCGGTTCGTAGGCGAAGGCGCGGCTAGTAGGCGAACCACCGCTCAAAGGCAAGCGGAGTCTAGACAGAAGCAGTTTGGGAAGCGCCGAGTTTCAGAGCGCGTCCGGCGTTGATCGCCATCCATGCAGCCGGAACAGTCAGGGCCGCACCGACAAGGAAGGGCCAGTCGTGGCCGACGCCCGAAAACAGCGCGCCGGCGATCATCGGCCCGAAGATACGCGCGATCGATCCTGTCGCCATGTTGAGGCCCAGCATGGCGCCCTGCCGGTCCGGCGGCGTGGATCGACTGATCAAGGCCGAGATATTGGGCATGGCCAGCGACATGCCGCAGGCGCCGACCGCCATGACGATGGGGATGATCCAGCCCTGAACGATGGGCACGGTCAGAGCGCCGAGATCGAGGCTGAATGCCGGGAACCAGGCGGCGGGCGCGAGAACCTGCAGCACCAGAGAGGCGCCGAACAGCAGCATGCCGATGGCCAGCACCCGCGTCTCTCCGAACCTGCGCGCCAGCCGCCCGGTCAGCACGCCCTGATTGATCGCCGAGACGATCCCCACGACCATGAAACTCAGTCCGACCTCCCGCGCCCCCCACGCGTATCGGCTCTCGGCCCATAGCCCGAAGACGCTCTCCATCGCCGAGAACCCGGCCATGTAGATGAGGGTCACCAGCAGCACCCGGGACACCACGGGATTAGCGCGGGCGTCGTGAAGGCCGGTGAGAAAGGCGGGACGCGGCGCTGCCGGATCCGCCTTGGCGCGGCTTTCCTTCAAAAAGACGACGACGCCAAGCGCAGCCAGAGCCGCCAGTCCTGAGGCGACGAAGATTGGCAGCTGATAGCCGAGATGACCCAGCTGAGGTTGGGTCAGCAAGCCACCCAGTCCCGGCCCGACGATGAAGCCCATGCCGAAAGCCGCGCCGATCATTCCCATCCGCCCGGCGCGCTCGGCCGGTGGCGTAACGTCGGCCACATACCCCTGAACCGTCGAGATGTTGCCCGCGCCCAGGCCCGTGAACAGTCGCACCGCGATGGCCAGCCAGATGTTGGGCACAAAGGCCAGCGCTAGATAGCCGATGGCGTTGGCGGCCAGCGTGATCAACAGGACGGGCTTCCTGCCAATCCGGTCGGACAGCCGCCCCCAGAACGGCTCGGCAAAGAAC
>DASVTM010000340.1:0-3835 GCA_036387575.1 Brevundimonas sp. | reverse complement strand
CGCATCAGGCGGTGCAGCTTGACCACCAGCTCCATGTCCTCGCCCACCGTCCCCCGCGTATAGCCGCCGGCCTCGATGACATTGGCCCTTCGAAAGAGGCCGAACGCGCCCGATATGATGGTCAGGGCATTGACCCGGCTCCAGGCCAGCCGAGCCATAAGGAAGGCGCGGAGGTATTCCACCGTCTGAAGCAGGGCCAGGGGATTGGTAGGCGTCCGGACCTCGACGACACGGCCATGGTCGATGCGACAGCCGTTGGCGATGCGAACGGTTCCGCCGACCGCCACGGTGCGGATCGGATCATCGATGAACGGCCTCACAGCTCGCAGGAGCGCATCGGGCTCCAACAGGGAGTCGGCGTCCATCGAACAGATGATGGGCGCACGGGACACGTTCACCCCGGCGTTCAGCGCATCCGCCTTGCCGCCATTCTGCTTGTCGACGACCACCAGTCGCGGCTGGTTGCTTGAGCCGTAGAGGCGGGTGATCGGCGCGTGCGGCACCGCGAGATCGTAGTTGCGTTCGATCGGTTCGAGACCGAAGGCTTCCGTCAGGACCTTCAGCGTCTCGTCCGAAGAACCGTCGTTGATGACCACGATCTCGAAATTCGGGTACTGAAGCGACAGGAGCGAGCGGACGCTTTCGACGATGGTCAGAGCCTCGTTATAGGCCGGCGCCAGTAGCGCGATCGGCGGGGAAGCGTCTGCGTAGCGCCGCCACAGGACATTGGCCGAGGGGGTTGAGGGGGTCTCGATCAGGGACGCGGCGGCGAGCGCGAGCTGGATCATATAGATCAGGTTCTGAAGCAGACCTGTGCCGATCACGAGGACGGCGACGATCTCGGCGGCAGTGTTCAAGGCAGGACCGTCATGCCAGACCCTGCTCCGCCAGAGCCAGCGAAGCGGACCGCCGGGTGACATCCACTTGCGACGTCGCCGCGTAGCGCAGCGCCTCGATGCCGGATCCGCCCATCTTGCTCATGGACTCGGCCGCCCTGAATCTAACCCACCAGACGGGATCGTCCAGCAGCGGCGTCAGCGCCTGGACAAGCGCCGGCCCACCAATCCTTCCGGCAGCCATAGCCGCCTCGGCGCGGACGTCCCACGCCTCGTCACCGAGCGCGCCGACGATGGTTTCGGCGCTGCCGGGATGCGCCAGGGCCCCCAAGGCGCGAAGGGCGGACATCCGCAAGCCAGGTTCCGGCCCTGCCGCCATCAGCGATAGCGCAGGCAAGGCCCGATAGTCACCGCTGGCTCCGACAGCCTCGATCATGACGGCGCGCGCCGCCATCCCAAGTCCGGGAAGAGTCAGCGTCTCAAGGGCGTCGTCGGGCGCGTCAACGGCAAGGCGACGCAGCACGGGGGCGTACAGGAGAGATTCGCTGTAACCCTTGCCCTCCAGATCGGCGACCAATTCCGTGGCGTTGGGCGGGTCTCCGATGTCGATCAGGGTGCGGACGCTGGCGATGCGGATTTCCGTGTCGGTCGAGCGGCGATGAAGGGCCCTCAAAGCCGTGCGGGTCGCCATGGACGGGAAGGCCGAAAGCGCTTCTGCAGCCGCCAGCCGACCGGTCCTGCTGCCGCGCGTCAGCCGGGACCGAAGACGGTCCGCGACGCCGGCGTCGATGAGGCTGGCGATCAGACGTTCACGCTCGACCCCCCTTACAAGACTCAGAACCTCGAGCAGGCTTTCGGCCAACAGACGACTGCGTTTGCGAAAGGGCTCAAGCAGCGTTCCCGCTTCACCTGCCCCGCTCATGATCATCAGATACGCGGCGGACAACGTCTGTTGATCCGCGATGCGCCGGGCCTCGCTGTTCTCGCGGAACAGCCGGGCGACGATCAACCCCATCATCCAGCTGAAGGCGATGCCTGCCAGCACGAGCGACGTCCACCAGATCAGCATCAGCGGGTTCACGGTCAGAACCGAACGCCGACGCCCAGCGTGATTTCGTCGCGGTCGTACGCCGCGCGATCTTCCTTCAGGCCGTTGAGGCGCAGCGTGAGCCTGTCGTTCACATCGACCTCGGCGCCGAGGCTGGCGGCGCGGACATCGACGGTCAATCCATCCGAAGACTCAGGGGCGTCGGCGAAGCCAGCTCTGACGCGAACGGATGGTCGGATGGCCAGCAGAGCGCGAAGGCTGTAGCCGGAGCGATAGGTGTCCCGCTCGTCCCACAGGTGGATCCAGCGCGCGCCGACGGTCAGCGCCCCGCCTGACGTGGTGTATTCGACACCGGGCTGGACCGTCGAGACGACGCCAACGGCGTAACGTGCGACCCCGACGTCCAGGGTGGCGGACAGGTTCTGACCAAATACGGGCGCTTGCCCGCCGCCTCGCACCGCGATCTCCGGCCGGAAGTCAGCGTTCGGGGTTCCGCCGACGGCGCCGTACACCGAGCCGCGACCGAGGGAACGGTCAAGGCGGCCCTCGAAATAGGTATCCTGGCGTCGAAAGCGTTCTGCGTGTTCGATCGTCCCCGAGACCGAGCCATGAATCGTCCTGCGACTGATGGTCAGGGCGCTCTCGCGCCAAGGCGGGAGATTCTGCGACAGATCGCTATAGCTGGCCGAGACGTCGAGCCGCCAGCGAACCGGATCCCTACGCAGGCGATGGATGCTATCCAGAGCTACGCGCGCGTCCTCATACGCAGGCGCCTGGTTGAGGACGGTGACGAGTTCAACCTCTGCTTCGTCCAGCCGACCAGCGGCGATAAGGGCCAGCGCCAGGTTCAGCCGTGCATCGACGTCATTGGGCCGCACGGCCAGGACACGGCGTGATCCCTCGATCGCCTCTGTCGTTCGACCCATGAGGCGCGCCTCTACCGCCGCTTCATAAACCCGCTCGGAACCGCCTGCCTGATCCTGGGCCCGGGCGGTCTCAATTGGCGCGAGACAAGCCAGAACCGCGATCGTCAGGGGTGTTGGCATGATCCGTTCCCGTAGGCAAAAGGCGCCCGATGCGCGCCACCAGTTCATCAGGGATGAAAGGTTTCACGAGGTAGTCGGCCGCGCCCAGTTTCAGTGCGCCCACCACGTCTTCTTCGCGCTTCATGGCCGTTAGCATAATCACCGGCACCGCAGCCGTGAGAGGGTCGGATTTCAGTCGGCGCAGGACCTCAAACCCGTCGGTGACCGGCATCATCGCGTCCAGAACGATCAGGTCGGGCAGTGAAGAGCGGCATTGCTCAAGGGCTTCGCCACCGTGCCGTGCAGACGAGACGGAGTAGCCCGCTGCAGACAGTTTATGGGCCAGCAACTCGCGCAAGAAAGGGTCATCATCTGCGATAAGAACGTGGGCGGACATACTCTAGCTTCCGAACGGTGCCTTGGATGATGCAAGTTTGCTGTCCTGCACTAGTTTACTGCCGAGGGCGCTCCAGCGCTCCCGCACGAGCGAACCTATTCACAGAAATCTTAACAGATCTGCCACGGTTTGACGGCTAAGCTTGGCCTTTTGAGGTTTTGTTCGCCTTCTACCAGCAAAGATGTCCCGGCCAGGCCATTGTCATAGTCGCGAAGCCGCCTCCACATTCAACGCATCGCGGAAAGCCTGGACAGCAGGCTCCAGCGCCGTCCCATCGACGTCGCCGGAGATCACCTGTCTTGCGCAGTCCTCAAGTTCAAATGCCGCCTCGGACAGGGACGGGAAGCCCAGAGTCCCGGCTGTCCCCGCTACGGCATGCGCCAGGTTCGCCAAGCCCTCTGCCCGTTGTTCAAAAGACTGTTCGCTCAGGCGATCTATCTCTGCCGAAAGCGTCTTGATGTGGTCGGCGTAACGCCGGCTCAACGCCGCCAGGGGATCCTCCGGGCCGGTCACTTCGGTCGGGCGACTG
>DASVTM010000339.1:0-6539 GCA_036387575.1 Brevundimonas sp. | reverse complement strand
TGGCTGCGGCCGGGCCCCGCCAGTCTGCCGCGACTCGGGCTGCAGCGACCGCTGCAGCGGCCGAGGCGACAGCGCGCTGGACGCCGGTTCTGGCCCGGACCGACGAGGCGTCGCGCAGCCAGTCGTTCGGGTTGTTCTTCGGTCTGCCCGGCCGGTGCGAACATGCCGCTCGGCGTATTCGCGCGAATATTGCGACACCGCCGGCGACGTTGGCTGATGTGGGCTTGCGGTCGGAAGGCGTGGACCAGGCGCAGTAGGCACCTTCCCCTTCTCCCGCAGGGGGAGGAGGATAAGCTTTACGCCGCGACCGTCCGTGCGACCTGGCCCGGTTCGTAATTCAGGATCGGGGACAGCCAGCGTTCGGCGGTCTCGACGTCCCAACCCTTGCGGCGGGCGTAGTCCTCGATCTGGTCCAGATCGATCTTGCCGACACCGAAATAGTGGCTGCCCGGATGGCCGAAATACAGACCCGAAACCGAGGCGGGCGGCGTCATGGCGTAGCTCTCGGTCAGGGCCATCCCGGCGTTCGTTTCGGCCTGCAGCAGGCGGAACAGGGTGGCCTTTTCCGTGTGGTCGGGTTGGGCCGGATAGCCGGGGGCCGGGCGGATGCCCTGATATTGCTCGGCGATCAGTTCGTCGGGTGTCGACACCTCGTCGGCGGCGTAGCCCCACAGCTGGGTGCGGACCTCCTTGTGCAGGCGTTCGGCGAAGGCCTCGGCCAAACGGTCGGCGAGGGCCGCAGCCATGATCGACGAATAGTCGTCTCCGGCGTCCTTGAACTTTTTGGCGATCTCGAGCTCGCCATGACCAGCGGTGACGGCGAAGGCGCCGATGTAGTCGTCGCCTTCTTCAGCGATGAAATCCGACAGGGCCAGGTTGGGCTTGCCATTCGACTTCTTGATCTGCTGGCGCAGGGTGTGGAAGCGGGCGATCTCTTCGGCGCGGCTCTCGTCGGAGAATACCACGACGTCGTCGCCGTCAGCGCGGGCGGGCCAGAAGCCGACCACGCCCTTGGCCGTGAACCATTTCTCGGCGACGATCTGCTTCAGCATGATCTGGGCGTCCTCGAACAGATCCTGGGCCGCCTGACCGACGATCTCATCCTCGAGGATCAGCGGATAACGGCCGATCAGCTCCCAGCTGGCGAAGAACGGCGTCCAGTCGATGTGGTCGGCCAGATCCTGCAGATCCCAGCTTTCGAAAGCCCGCACGCCGATAAACGCGGGCTTGCCTGGCATGGCGGCGTCGGGATCGGGCTTGAATCGGTTCGCCCGGGCCTGAACCAGCGAGGCGCGCGCCTTGACCTCTTGACCCCGGGCGTACTGCTCGCGGATGCGGATGTACTCGTCGCGGGTAATGGCCTCGTTCTTGGCCCTCTCGGTCTTCGACAACAGGCCTGAGACCACGCCGACGGCGCGTGACGCGTCGACGACATAGGTGGTCGAACCGGCCACATAGCCGGGCTCGATCTTCACCGCAGTATGGGTGCGGCTGGTGGTGGCGCCGCCGATCAGCAGGGGAATGTCGAAGCCGCGACGCTGCATCTCGCGCGCCACGAACACCATCTCGTCGAGCGACGGCGTGATCAGACCGGACAGGCCGACGATATCAACATTGTGCTCGATCGCGGCGTCGAGGATCCGGTCGGCCGGGACCATGACGCCGAGATCGATGACCTCGTAGTTGTTACACTGAAGCACGACGCCGACGATGTTCTTGCCGATGTCGTGGACGTCGCCCTTGACGGTGGCCATCAGGATGCGGCCGGCTTGTTCGCGCGGCTTGCCGGCTTTTTCGGCTTCCATGAACGGGTTCAGCCAGGCGACGGCTTGCTTCATCACCCGGGCGGATTTGACCACCTGCGGCAGGAACATCTTGCCCGAGCCGAACAGGTCGCCGACCACGTTCATGCCGTCCATCAACGGCCCCTCGATGACGTGCAGCGGCCGGTCGAACGACAGGCGGGCTTCCTCGGTGTCGGCGTCGATGTATTCGGTGATGCCGTTGACCAGCGCGTGCTCGATGCGCTTGCCGACCGGCTGGTCGCGCCATTTCAGATCGACGACCCGGGCCACACCCTTGTCGCCCTTGTAGTTTGGGGCGATGTCGACGAGGCGTTCGGTGTTGGAGACATTTGTCCGCTGGGGCCGGTTGAGGATCACGTCCTCGACGGCCTCGCGCAGGGTCGGCTCGATGTCGGTATAGACCGGCAGGTCGCCGGCGTTGACGATGCCCATGTCCATGCCGGCGGCGATGGCGTGGTACAGGAAGACCGAGTGGATCGCCCGGCGCACGGGCTCGTTGCCGCGGAAGCTGAACGACACGTTCGACACCCCGCCCGAGATACGGGCGTAAGGCAGGGTGGCCTTGATGACCTTGACCGCCTCGATGAAGTCGACGGCGTAGTTGTCGTGTTCCTCGATCCCCGTCGCCACGGCGAAGATGTTGGGGTCGAAGATGATGTCCTCGGGCGGGAAGCCGACCTCATCGACGAGGATGCGATAGGCGCGGGTGCAGATCTCGATCTTGCGGGCGGCGGTGTCGGCCTGCCCCACTTCGTCGAAGGCCATGACCACGATCGCGGCGCCATAGCGCATGCATTTGACCGCATAGGCCCGGAAGGCGTCCTCGCCCTCCTTCATCGAGATCGAGTTGACGATCGGCTTGCCCTGGACGCATTTCAGGCCCGCCTCGATCACCTCCCATTTGGAGCTGTCGATCATCACCGGCACGCGGGCGATGTCGGGCTCGGCCGCGATCAGGTTGAGGAAGGTGATCATCGCCTGCTTCGAATCGAGCAGGCCTTCGTCCATGTTGATGTCGATGACCTGCGCCCCGGCCTCGACTTGTTGGCGCGCCACGGTCAGGGCGGCGGAATAGTCGCCCTCGATGATCAGCTTCTTGAATTTGGCCGAGCCGGTGACGTTGGTCCGCTCGCCGACGTTGATGAATACAGGACGCATCAGGCTACAAGCTCAAAAGGTTCGAGGCCCGACAGGCGCATGGCGACTGGCCGTTCGGGCATTTCGCGCGTCGGCAGTTTCGAGACCGCCTCCGCAGTATGGCGGATGTGGTCGGGCGTGGTGCCGCAGCAGCCGCCGACGATGTTGACGAGCCCTGACGCAGCCCATTCCTCAATGGAGTGGGCGGTTTCGTGGGGCTCCTCGTCGTACTGGCCCATGGCGTTTGGCAGACCGGCGTTGGGATAGGCGGCAACGAGGGTGTCGGCGACGCGGCTGAGTTCGGCGATGAACGGCCGCATCAGATCGGCGCCTAGCGCGCAGTTGAAGCCGATGGCGAACGGCTTGGCGTGGCGCACGCTGTTCCAGAAAGCCTCGGCCGTCTGGCCCGAAAGGGTCCGGCCCGAGCGGTCGGTGATGGTGCCCGAAATCCAGATCGGCAGGGCGTCCATGCCCTCGTCTTCGAGGTCCTTGATGGCCTTGATGCAAGCCTTGCAGTTGAGCGTGTCGGTGATGGTCTCGATCAGATACAGGTCGACGCCGCCTTCGTTCAGCGCCTTGATCTGATGGCGGTAGGCTTCGTAGACCTGATCGAAGGTGACCAGACGCGCGCCGGGATCGTTCACATCCGACGACATCGACAGCATCTTGTTGAGCGGCCCGATCGAACCGGCGGCGAAGCGCGGCTTGTGCGGTTCCTTTTCCGTCCAGCGGTCGGCGGCGGCGCGGGCGATCTTCGCGCCTTCAAGATTGATGTCCCAGACCGCCTGTTCGTCCAGCTTGTAATCGTCCTGGGCGATGATGGTGCCCGAGAAGGTGTTGGTCTCGGAGATGTCGGCCCCGGCGCCGAAATACTGGTCGTGCAGGTCGCTGATGACGTCCGGGCGGGTGATGCAAAGGATGTCGTTGTTGCCCTTCATCTGGTCGCGTTCGTTATAGCCGTTGGCCTCGACGAAGCGGTCGCCGCGGAAGTCGGCTTCTTCCAGACCACGACGCTGGATCATAACGCCCCACGATCCGTCAAGGACGAGGATGCGTTCCTTGGCGGCCTTGTGCAGAGCGGCGATGCGCTCAGGGCGGGTGAGTGGGGACGTCATTTACGCAACAGCCTTTTGTTCACGAACGCCCAGCACGCGGCAGATCGCATAAACGAGGTCAGCGCGGTTCAGGGTGTAGAAGTGGAAATCGGAGAAACCCTCTTCCTGCAGGCGGGCGCAGGTCTCGGCGGCGACCGAAGCGGCCAGCAGCTTGCGGGTCTCGGGATCATCGTCCAGCCCGTCGAAATGGGTGGCGAGCCATTGCGGCACGGATGCGCCGCACGACGCGCTCATTCTTTGCAGGGCGCCGAAATTGGACACCGGCATGATCCCGGGCAGCAGGGGCGCGGTGATCCCCGCCGCGCGGATCCGGTCGCGGAACCGCAGGAAGGCGTCGATGTCGAAGAAGAACTGGCTGATCAGACGCGTGGCGCCGGCGTCGATCTTGGCTTTGATGACGTCGATGTCGTGATCGATGGATGGGCTCTCGGGATGCTTTTCCGGATAGACGCCGACCGTGATGTCGAAGCCGCCGACGCGGCTGATCGCCTGCGACAGCTCAGTGGCGTTGGCGTAGCCGTCGGCACGGGGCTGGTAGACGCCGCCGATGCCAGAGGCACCGGGAGGATCGCCGCGCAGGGCCACGATGTGATCGACGCCAATGGCCTTGTAGCTCTCGATCACCTCATCGACCTCGGCCTTGGTGGCCTCGACGCAGGTCAGGTGGGCCGCAGGCTTGAGCGTGGTCTCCGTCAGCATGCGCTGGACGGTGCGGTGGGTGCGTTCGCGGGTCGAGCCGCCTGCGCCGTAGGTCACCGAGACGAACTCGGGATTCAACGGCTCGAGGCGACGTACAGCCTCCCACAGAGTCTCTTCGGCCTTGTCGGTCTTGGGCGGGAAGAACTCGAACGAGACACGAACGGAATTGGCGTTGTCACCGGCGCGGGCGACCGGACCTAAAGGCGATAGCAGAAGAGCCCGGGCCGCAGCCAGACCCTGAGGCTGGGCTGGGCTTTGAACGGTGGTTTGGGCGACGGAGCTAGCCATCAAGCGGCCTTTCGGAAATCTGAGGAGGCGGCGCGGACGCCGGTCCAGATTGTTACGGTCAGGCCGTCGGCGTCAGGCGTCAGCGCTACGGTTGGGCGGACATCGAGGCCGCAATCGGTCAGCCGGCTGGATATCTCTTCGTCGGTGAAGCCCAGGCGGCGGTGCTGGTGCTCCTCGCGAAGAGACTCCATCTCATGGGGAGCGAAGTCCACGATCAGAAGCTTTCCGCCCGGCGAGACGAGCCGCGCAGCCTCTATGACCGCCGCGTGGGGATCGGCCAGATAATGCAGGACCTGATGCACGATTACGAGATCTGCGCTGGCGCCCGGCAGCCGGGTTGCGAAAATATCGCCGTGCCTGAGCTCGACCTTGTCGATACCCGCCCGGGTGACGTTGCTGCGGGCGATGTTGAGCATGTTGTGGCTGAGATCCAGCCCGACCGACATCTTCGCCTTCTTGCCCAACAGCGTCAGCATCCGACCCGACCCGGTGCCCAGATCCACGACGCGCTCGAACGGGCCGGGACCGGCGGCCTCCTCGACAGCTTTCTCGACGGTCGTCTCGGCGACGTAGAGGGAGCGGACGCGGTCCCACTGTGGCGCTACCTGTTCGAAATAGGCGGCGGCGGCGGCGGCGCGCTCACCGCGCACCTCGTCGAGACGCTGGTGATCGCTTTCACCCTCGGTGTCTTCCAGCAGGTCCAGCACTGTCTCCACGAGGCGACGTGCGGGGAGGTCGGACGATATGCGGTAGAAGACCCGCGCGCCGTCAGGGAAGCGCTCGATCAACCCTGCCTCGGTCATCAGCTTCAGATGTCGTGAGACCCGGGGCTGGCTTTGCTGCAGGACACGGGACAACTCCATGACCGAGAGTTCTTCCCCCGTAAGCAGCGCCAGCACCCGCAAACGCGTTGGCTCGCCAGCGGCGCGAAGGGCATCGATGATCTGATCTGCGGACAATGCCATCCGCACATATAAGGATATCCTTATATGATTTTGCAAGAAAGAACTGCGGCGCTCGCACTTTCCGTGGAAATGGCGCGAAGGATTGGTTCGAAACGACCGTTGAACGGGAGTCTTCAGGAGAATTCCATGACCCGCAAACTGTCCGCCATCACTGCTGTCGCCGCAATTCTCGCGGCCGTCCCTTTCGCCGCCTCCGCCCAGCAGGGTGGCCCCATGGGCGGGATGGCCCAGATGGGCCCGTTCACCCTGGCGCAGATGCAGGAGCGTTCGGATACCCGTTTCACCGCGCTCGACGCCAACCATGACGGCGTCCTGTCCACGGCAGAGGCGACGCCGCCGCCGACTCCAGGCAGCATGATGAGCGCCGGTCGCGGCATGGAACGCGCGGACGCCGACCACGACGGCAATGTCACTCTTGAGGAATACCACGCCATGACGGCGGGGATGTTCGCTCGCATGGACGCCAACCACGACGGCACGGTGACGCCTGAAGAACTTCAGGCCATGCGCGGGATGATGCGCGGTGGTGG
>DASVTM010000338.1:0-2988 GCA_036387575.1 Brevundimonas sp. | reverse complement strand
AGAGGACGTTGGTTGGCTTGTCCTTGTCGCGGAACTCGGCGTTCAGCAGTTGCACGGCGCCATTGTCGGTCAGCAGCACAACCAGATCGCCCGCGACATCCGCCAGCGCTGCGCTCGCCGCGCGTTCGACCACGGCCTCGGCGTCGGACAGGGCGTTTGTCCAATCATCGGACTCGATCTCGACCTCGATCACGAGGCTATTCCGATCACCGGGGAGTGTCTTCGAGATCAGCTTTGGGGCGGCTTCCTCCCGGTCCAGAATTGGCAGCATCCGCGTCGTAGGCGCGCACGATCCGCTCGACCATGGCGTGGCGCACGACGTCCTGGGCTTCAAACTGCAGCACGCCGACGCCTTTCACCCCTTGCAGGATACGCAGCGCATGGGCGAGGCCAGAGTCACGCGGATTGAGCAGGTCGATCTGCGACGGGTCACCGGTCACCACCATGCGCGCCCCTTCCCCCAGGCGGGTCAGGACCATCTTCATCTGCAGCCGCGATGTGTTCTGCGCCTCGTCGACGATCACGAAGGCGTGGCTCAGCGTGCGGCCGCGCATGAAGGCGATGGGGGCGGCTTCGATCTCGCCCTTGTCGCGACGGCGCTGGACGTCCTCGGCCCCGAGAATGTCGTTCAGGGCTTCCCAGATCGGGGCCAGATAGGGATCGACCTTCTCGTTCAGGTCGCCGGGCAGGAAGCCGAGCTTTTCACCCGCCTCGACCGCCGGGCGGGTGATGACCAGCCGGTCGACCTGTCCGCGTCGCAGCAGCGACGCGCCGTAAGCCGCAGCGAGAAAGGTCTTCCCAGTGCCTGCAGGGCCGACGCCGAAGCTGAGTTCGTGATTGGCCAGCACCTCGAGGTATCGCGCCTGAGCGTCGGTCTTGGGCACGATGGCGCCACGCTTGCCGATCGGCAGGGCCATGGGATCGACCCTGCGGCCGCCGCCGGTGACGCCTGTGCGGGCCGAGCCGATGGCGGCGCGGACGTCGGCCTCATCGACCTCGGCGCGCTTGGCGACCCGGGCCGCCAAGGCTTCAATGGCCTGTTTGGCGTTAGCCCGGTCGCGGGCGCCGCCATTGATCGACACGCCGCCGCCGGGCGCCTCGATCAGCACCTTGAAGGCGTCCTCGATCAGAGCGACGTGGCGGCTGTTTGGGCCGACGACCGCATGCAGGGCGTCGTCGTCGAGGGCCAGGAATTCACTCTCACGCGCCAAGAAGTCTGCCTTTCAGGCTGTTTTGCTGACCAACGATGATCTCCACCTGAACGATCTCGCCGATCAGATGATCCGCGTCTTCGACATGGACCGATTGCAGATAAGGCGAACGGCCGATCGCCTGGCGTCCATGGCGGCCCTTTTTCTCGAACAGGACGTCCAGGGTCTTGCCTGTCTGCGCCGCGTTGAACGCCGCCTGTTGTTCGAACAAAAGGGCCTGAAGGGCATGCAGCCGTTCGCGCGCCACGGCATCAGGCACCTGCGCTCCCATGCCGGAGGCGGGCGTGCCGGGGCGCGGCGAATACATGAAGGAGAAGGCCGACGCGTATCCGATCCGGCGGACCAGATCCATGGTGTCCGCGAAATCCTTGTCCGTCTCGCCGGGGAAACCGACGATGAAATCACCCGACAGGGCGATGTCCGGACGCGCCTCGCGGACCCGGTCGATCAGGTCGAAATACTTCTGGCGACCGTGCTTGCGGTTCATCAGCCGCAAGATCCGGTCAGACCCCGACTGCACCGGCAGATGCAGATAGGGCATCAGAGCCGCAACGCCGTCCGCGCCTTCGGCATGGGCTGCGATCAGGTCGTCGGCCATGTCGTTGGGATGACTGGTCATGTACCGGATGCGATCGAGGCCGGGAATTTCGCCCAGAGCCTTCGTCAACTTCGCCAGCGACCAGACGCCACTTTCGCCAACACCGTCAGAGACGCCGTCATAGGCATTCACGTTCTGGCCCAGCAGGGTAACCTCACGCACTCCCTGCGCCGCCAGTCCGCGCGCCTCGGCCAGTACGTCGGCGACCGGGCGTGACCATTCCGCGCCGCGGGTATAGGGCACGACGCAGAAGGTGCAGAACTTGTCGCAGCCTTCCTGCACTGTCAGGAAGGCCGTGGGGCCGTTGACGCCTCTGACCGCGCCGCCCGACGCAAGCGCATCGAACTTTTCGTTGGGGGCGAAATCGGCGCCGATCCGTTCGCCGCGCGCCCGGGCGGTGCGGGTCAGAAGCTCAGGGAGCTGGTGATAGGCCTGTGGCCCGACGACCAGATCGACCGCAGGCTGACGGCGCATGATCTCTTCGCCCTCGGCCTGGGCGACGCAGCCGGCAACGGCGATGGTCATCGACCCCAGTCCGGCTGCGGCCTTCTCGAGCTTCATTTCCCGAAGTTTGCCGAGTTCGGAATAAACTTTCTCGGCCGCCTTCTCGCGGATGTGACAGGTGTTCAGGATAACGAAGTCGGCGCCCTCGGCCGTGTCGGTCGTGGCGTAACCAAGCGGGCGCAGGACGTCAGCCATGCGCTCGCTGTCATAGACGTTCATCTGACAGCCGTAGGTCTTGATGAACAGGCGCTTCGCGGGCGCAGCGACCTTGGGCGCGCCCACGGGAGGGGATGCGTCCGGTTCGAGATGGACCAGGGTTTCGCTCATGGGAGCGTATCTAGTCCGCTCTGGACGTTCGCGCCACTTCAGGAGCGCGCGTGCGTATCAGGATCAGGACAGCGTTTCCGGATCGACGCGAGCGGCGTGACGCTTGAACATCAGGCCTTCACGCTTCGATGGTTCGGCGCCCTCAATGGCCTTGCCGTAAAGCTCGAGCTTGTGACCCACGAGTTCGAAGCCCAGGCGTTCGGCGATTTCAGTCTTCAGCCGCTCGATTTCAGCGTCGAAGAATTCGATGACTTCGCCGGTTTTGGTATCAATCAGATGATCGTGATGATCGTCGCCAGCCTCTTCGTAGCGGCTGCGGCCATCTCCGAAATCGTGCTTCTCGACCAC
>DASVTM010000337.1:0-4280 GCA_036387575.1 Brevundimonas sp. | reverse complement strand
AGCATCAGGGAAGTTATATGTTTGCCGGTTCCAACACGAGCACGGCGCCGGTAACGGTGTCGAGCATGGCCGAACTCGCTGCTGCGCCTAGCGTAGTCTCGACGTTCACCAACGACAGTCTTCCGCCAACATCGCGCCTCGGCGAGGCCACGACGGTTCGCACCGGCTATCTGGCCGACGATATAGGAACGACAATCTTCCAGATATTCAGGGATATTCAGGCCTACAGCAATGATCCCCTGACAGGACCTCTTACGGGCAAGCCAAACGCCGCGCAGAAGACCTTCCTGACTGCTCAGCTGAGTCGACTGGATGGGGCGAGCGCGAGCACGATCGATGTCACTTCACGAAACGGATCACTGGCCAAACAAGTCGATTCCACTAACGATAGCCACAAGGCCCAGGTTGCCCAGCTCGGGGAAATGGTCAGCGCCAAGACCGACGCTGATCTGGCGCGGGCGGTGACCGACATCCAGTTGGCTCAGATCGCCGTCCAGGCTTCGGCACAGGTAATCAGCCAGCTCAAGGACACGTCGCTGCTCAACTATCTGCGATAAAGGCGCCGAAGCCGGACAATAAGCGATTATCTCCGCTGGATATTATGGCCACGCTGGACCCTGGTTCTTGTTGAGAACATAATGGGAACATGGCTCAGCTCGATCTACGCGGAAAACTGGCGGTCTTGGCGGATGCGGCGAAATACGACGCCTCCTGTTCGTCGTCAGGAACGTCCAAACGCAACTCCGTCGGCGGCAAGGGCATCGGCTCGACCGAGGGGATGGGCATCTGTCACGCCTATACGCCGGATGGTCGGTGCGTCAGCCTGCTCAAGATACTGCTGACGAATTTCTGCATCTACGATTGCGCCTACTGCATCAACCGGGTGTCCTCGAACGTGCAGCGGGCGCGGTTTACGGTCGACGAGGTGGTCGAGCTGACGCTCAATTTCTACAAGCGCAACTACATCGAGGGGCTGTTCCTGTCGTCGGGCATCATACGCTCGGGTGACTACACGATGGAACAGCTGGTGCTGGTGGCCAAGAAGCTGCGGGTCGACCACGATTTCCGCGGTTACATCCATCTCAAGCTGATCCCCGAAGCCGATCCAAGGTTGGTCGCAGAGGCTGGTCTCTATGCCGACCGGCTGTCCGCCAATATCGAGGTGCCGCGCGAAGAGGCGCTGACCCGGCTGGCGCCGCAAAAGAGCATGGCCGTGATCAAGAAGGCGATGGGGCAGGTGCGGCTCGCCGTCGAGGCGGCCAAACCCCAGAAGAAGGACCGCGCCAAGCCGCCGAAGTTCGCGCCCGGCGGCCAGAGCACGCAGTTGATCGTCGGCGCCGACGGCGCGCCGGACACCGAAATCCTCGACCGCAGCGCCTCGCTGTACGGCGGTTATGGCCTGCGTCGGGTCTATTATTCGGGCTTCAGTCCGATCCCGGATTCCAGCGCGGCTCTGCCGTTGTCGAAGCCGCCGCTGATGCGCGAGCACCGTCTGTATCAGGCGGACTGGCTGATGCGTTTCTATGGCTTCTCGGCCCCCGAAATCGGTGAGGCGACGACGGACGGGATGCTGGACCTCGCTGTCGATCCCAAGCTGGCTTGGGCGCTCAATCGGCGCGAGCAGTTTCCGGTCGATGTGAACACCGCCCCGCGTGAGGTCCTGCTGCGCGTGCCGGGGCTGGGGGTAAAGTCGGTCGATCGCATGATCAGCGTCCGCCGCTATCGCACGCTCAGGCTCGAGGATATCGGTCGCTTGTGCCGGGGCATCGACAAGGTGCGGCCCTTCATCACGGCGTTGGACTGGTCACCCGGCGGGCTGACGGACGCAGTCGATCTGCGGGCGCGGCTGACGCCGACGGTCCAACCGGTGCAGCTGAGCCTGTTCTGATGCGGGTCGCGGCCCTGGCGTCGGAGATCGATTTCGAGGGCTGGCGGCTGGCGGCTCGGGCTTTCCGGCTGGACGGCGTGACGCCGGGCGAGGCGCGGTTCGTGGTGGCCGGTTCGGACGGGCAAGAGGGGTTGTTCGACGCACCCACCGCCTTGAGCGAGCCTGTGCGCAAGGAAAAGACCTTCGCGGTCCCACAAGCCTTCGTCGACATGGCCAAGGACGTCATCCTGCACCGGACGCCTGACCGGTTCGACCTGCTGTACCGCATCCTGTGGCGCTTCCGGGCCGAGCCGGACCTGATGCGGGTGCTGTCGGACCGCGACTTGTCCGACGCCATGGACCGACAGCGTAACGTCAGCCGGGCCAGCCACAAGATGAAGGCCTTCGTCCGCTTTCGGCAGGCCTTCGACGATGACGGCGAATGCTGGGTGGCGTGGTTCGAGCCCGCGCACCGGGTGCTGGCGCGCACCGCTCCGTTCTTCGTCAACCGGTTCACTACGATGCGCTGGTCGCTGCTGACGCCGGACGGATCCTGCTTCTGGGACGGCAAGACCCTGTCGTTCGGCCCGCCCGCCGACGCCTCCGACGCGCCACAGGAGGACGAGGTCGAGGAGTTCTGGAAGACCTATTACGCCTCCACCTTCAACCCGGCCCGGCTGAAGACGAAGACCATGCAGGGTGAGATGCCCAAGCGGTACTGGAAGAACCTGCCAGAGGCATCGCTGATCCCGGAACTGGTCGCGGCCTCGGCAGTTCGAACCGAAGTCATGGTCGCCAAACCGCACACCGAACCCAACGCCCGACTGGCCAAGGCCATCTTCAAGCACAATCGCGACGGCGCGTTCGACGAAGGGTTTTCGCCATCGAATCTCGACGAGTTGCGCCACGGTGTGCAGTCCTGCCGTCGCTGTCCGCTCTGGCGTGATGCCACCCAAGGCGTTTGTGGCGAAGGTCCACCGGGCGCGAAGCTGATGATCGTGGGTGAGCAGCCGGGCGATCAGGAGGATCTGGCTGGTCGTCCCTTCGTCGGACCTGCCGGAAGGGTGCTGAACGAGGCCCTCAAGGAGGCCGGCATCGACCGCGACGACGCCTACGTCACCAACGCCGTCAAACATTTCAAGCACGAAGCGCGGGGCAAACGCCGTCTGCACCGTACGCCGGTGACGAGTGAAATCACCGCTTGCCGCTGGTGGCTGAATCACGAGCGGGCGCTGGTGAAGCCCAAGGTCGTGCTGACGCTTGGATCAACCGCATCGTTCGGCGTGCTTGGCCGCAAGGTCGCGGTGACCAAGGAGCGCGGCATGCCGGTCCCCCTGTCGGACGGTTCGAGCGCGGTGATCACCGTCCACCCGTCCTACCTGCTGCGCATTCCGGATGAGGAGTCGAAACGGCGAGAACACGCGGCGTTTATCCAGGACCTGAAACGCGTTCGACAACTGTTGTGACGCGTAACTGCCACGGTGAACTGAACAACTTGACCTAATCGGCGTTGTCAGGCCTCGGACGGAGCTTCGCCATGGGCGTTTGGCGTCGGCTCGGCTAAAGGGGAGGGGATGAGCGCAGCAGATTTTCAGATCGACGAGTCGGGCGGCGACAGCGCAGTGCTGCGCCTCAGCGGTGACTGGACCACGGTAGGTCTAGGTCAGGCGGCGCAACGCCTGAGTGACGAACTGTCCGGGCGTAAGGTTTCCAGCATCGACATCTCCGATCTGGGCAGGTTCGATACTGCCGGCGCTCTAATTATCGCCCAAGCGACCGACAAGTCGTTGGCAGCCGACGCCTGGTCTTCGCGCCCCGAGGCGGGTCGCATTTACACGATGGTCGACAAGCTGGAGCGCGAAAGCGCCCCTCCGCCCAAACGGCCCGACACCTTCACGCGCACATTTTCCAAGATCGGTCATGGCGTCTACGACGTCGGCGGCGAGATGATCCTGTCGATGGCCTTTCTGGGGCGGCTGATCGCAGCCTCCGGCACGGCGCTGAGGCATCCCGGGGACATCCGCTGGCCCGCCTGGTTCAGTCAGGGCGAGCGCGCGGGTCTGGATGCAATTCCGATCGTCGCAGTCACGAATTTCTTCATCGGCGCAGTCATCGCCTTTCTTGGCGCAAACCTGCTGAGCCAGTTCGGCGCCGGCGTCTTCACCGTCCAACTGGTCGCGGTCGCCACCCTGCGCGAGCTTGCTGTCCTGATCACGGCCATCCTTCTGGCGGGCCGCTCCGCCTCGTCCTTCGCGGCCGAGATCGGGTCGATGCGAATGAACCAGGAAGTCGACGCCATGCAGGTTATGGGGGTCAATCCGTTTCAGGCCCTGGTCATCCCGCGTCTGGCCGCCATGCTGATGATGATGCCGTTGCTGACGTTCATCGGCATTCTCGCCGGGCTTTTGGGCGG
>DASVTM010000336.1:0-1632 GCA_036387575.1 Brevundimonas sp. | reverse complement strand
CGCGCCCCGGCGTCGTACCAGGCCAGCAGCGCGGCCCGAATGTCGGATTTGTGGAGGGCGACGTCGATCATCAGTCGCGCTATATAAGCGTATGGCCCGCGACCTGCCCACGGAAAGCGAAACGCGCGAGATCCTCGCCCGCCGTCGCACGCGCCCTGCGCCCCGACCGGCGCCTCCGGCCGGTCGCGCCCTGACCGGCTTCATCAAGGATCTGGACGCGAAATTCGGACGCGGCGCCGGCGCCCTCGAACCGCGCTGGCGCGAGATCGTCGGTGATCAACTGGCCCGCGTCACCCGCCCCCAGAAACTGACCAAGGGCCGCGCCGGAACCGGCGGCACGCTCGAGCTTCGCGTCGCCGGCCCCGCCGCCTTGCTGGTCCAGCATCAGTCGGCTGAAATCCTCGCCCGGGTGAACCTGTTCCTCGGCCCGGGCGCGGTCGACAAGCTGCGCATTGCGCAGGGACCGGTGAAGCCGCTGGCCATGCCCGCCGCCTCCACCAAGGGCGCCCGCCGCCGCATCGATCCGCTCGACGCCGCCGCCGAAGCCGAACTGACCCAGTCCGTCGCCAAGGCCCCCGACGCCCTCAAGGCCGCCCTCGCCGGTCTGGGCCGCGCGGTGTTGTCCGACGAGGCCAAGCAGCGCGCAAAGACCTCGCGCCGTTGAGAAGGGCCGCGACGCGTTCCGGCCGCCGGGTCCGGTGCAAGACGGCTGCCTCACCCGGATGTGCACTCCAAAAAACAGAGTCCAAAACGTCCAATTCGGAAGCTGCGTCCGAGCTTGAGGCGCTAAGGCACTGAACAGGCTCGGTATCTTCTGGGTCGATTTTTGGGCGCCTTTGCACCCTCGTGCGGCGAAGTGCATACCGCACCGCCCGTCGATAGACATGTCAAAGACCGTAAGACGCCAAGTCTACACCTGCGCCAGCCACTGCTGGACCGATCTGTATCGCGGCTATGCAGACGATTGATCTCAAAAGGTTTTGCGGCCGGACCGATGCAGGCTCGGAGGTTTGATCCAATCTCTGCTGGGGCGTGAGCGGATGTCGGCAAACACCCATAGCCGACTTACGGTTTTGGACCCAAAGCCTCGATGATGAGACATTCCGAAATCGTGCCGCCTCGACACTGGGCTAGCAGGGAACCCAGTTCCTGCTTCAGCGCCAGAAGATCGGCGATCTTGCGCTCGACCTCATCGAGGTGAGAGCGGGCCATCTTGTCCACCTCAGCGCAGGAATGGTCACGACGGTCTGCGAGGTCCAGCAGGGCTCGGACACGGTCGATAGGAAACCCAAGGTCACGCGCCCGACGTATGAACGACAGGCGGCTCAGATCCGACTGCCCGTAGGATCGATAGTTGCTCTCGGTCCGGGCTGGTGAGGCCAGCAGGCCGATCCGCTCATAGTATCGGACTGTCTCGACCTTCGTATCGGTTCGCCGTCCCAGTTCGCCAATGGACAGGTCCATGCCTTCTCCTCAATGACCGCCGCCGAAGTGCATCCTCAAACCGCCATTGACGGTGAAGCCTTCCGCCGGTCCCCAGCCGTCCACGGTCCAGCTTCCGTCGTTGGCGCGCGTCCGCAGCAACAGCTGATCATAGCGTGTCTGGCGCACGTTCAGCAGGTTCTCGAGGTT